>DATEXS010000142.1:0-4216 GCA_035256725.1 Anaerolineae bacterium | reverse complement strand
TGACGGGGAGCACCAAGCTCGGGTAAGGTACCGCTTGCTTCCTCCTCTCGAGGAGGTCGACTTTGGCCGCATCGCGACAGTCCAGGAGCGGTTCGCCTTGCCGGAGCCTACCTATCTCGCGCTGGACAGCGAAGCTGCCTGGGCCGGATGGTTCGGGGCTGAGCCGCCTCCTGCCGATCCCCCTGTTGACTGGGGACGAGAGTTTGTGCTGGTGGCCAGCCTGGGGCCACAAGCCGCTGACACGACCGTCGACGTGGGCTCGATCGTACAGCGCAACAGTGCTGTGTCTGTGTGGTTGACCGCTACTGTCCCAGCAGAGACTCCCCCGATTGTCGGCGAAACGACTGTACCCCGGGTGATGGTGCGGGTGGCACGCGATGAGCTGCTTCCGCCCGGCGAAGAGACGCCCGGCAGTCTGGTCTTCGCCTTCCTGGATGTGCGGGGCCGACTGCTGGCCCAGGGGCCGGCAGGTGCGGAGGCGCTGCCGCTCGTCGTACCCGCCTCAGAAGCTGGGGGGCTGGAGGCGTTAGCGACGAAAGCTGAGGACCGGCCACCAGAAGCGGCGGCACCAGAGGTGGAGGTGGCGCCGCCTGCCCCAGCGACGCCACCATGGGTGTATGGCCTGGGAGCCCTCCTCGTGATCGCCTTCGGACTGATTCTGACCATGGCCATCAGGCGCTTCCGAAGGTAACACTGAGCTCTTCGAGCTCCTGAGGGCACAGCACCAGTCCCCCTGTCTTGGCGGGAGAAGTTGGGGGAGGGTGAAGAGACTCACCCCCTCCTCTGTCCTCCCCCCCCAGGGGGAGGAAGAAGAAAGCGCCGCACCTGCGAACCTCCCGGAGGTTTCAAACCTCCGGGAGGTTTTCTGTGCAGCCCGCCCTGAGCAACGCCTCTTCGAACCTGTATTGACAGTCCAGCTCCGCGAAAGCCTCGCTGGCATTGTCAACCCGCGTGCTTCGATACGGCCTCCGCTTCGCTGCGGCCTACTCAGTATGCTGACCTTGCTCGTCTCGGGCAACACCAAAACCGGCTCCCAAGAAAGCATCCTGAGTAGGTGCCGAACATAGTGAGGCACCGTATCGAAGGACGCGGCTTCGTGAACCACCATGGTATCGTCAACCCGCGTGCTTCGATACGGCCTCCGCTTCGCTGCGGCCTACTCAGCATGCTTTCCTGGTGCGGCCATGGCCCCACATACTTGACAGTGGTCAGCACGCTGTCGTATCATCATGTGCGTCGCTTTGGCCTGGCGGTAAGGAGACCGGGGCAGTATCCGTTTGGATAGAACCATTGACCCGGAGCGGTCTTCGGTTGCGCTCCGGGGCGCGCAGCAAGGGGGAAGCCCAGATTCTTGGAGAGCGCGGACTGTCCCGCCCGGTTTGTCGGACAGTTGGCGCCCTTTTGTTGGGCACAGGAACCTCCCGAAGGTTCAGAACCTTCGGGAGGTTGGGCTAAGTCCGATGCTGGTCTGGCCCAAGCTCATGCACTGAACAACCAGACAGAGGAGAGGAGGACAGTCCATGAAGTGCACTGGCTGTGGGGCGGAACTGGCCCCCGAGGATGACTTCTGCGTCAAGTGTGGCGCGGGGGCTCCCGAAGAGCCGGCGCCCACGGTCGAGGCCGAACGTCCCGAGGCCCAGCCACCGCCTGCGCCGGTCGTCGCTGCTGCCGAACCTGAGGCTCCGCCCTCGAGGAAGGGCCCTCGCGGCAAGTGGGTGGCCGTTGGCTGCATCGGGCTATTGGCCGTCGCCTGTGTACTGGCAGCGCTGTCAGGTGCCTGTCTGCTCATGCTGATCTCCCAGCCGCAGGGGCTGACCATCCCTCTCCCAGGCCTGCCCGGCGCCGAACCCGCAGCTACCGCCCGTCCCACCCCCACGTGGCTGCCTGCGCCTCCCACCCCTACTTGGCAGCCTGCACCTCCTACCAGCGCCCCGACACCAGGTGTCGAACCTGCCATCGTGTTGCCGTATTGTAGTGCCCTCAGCCAATCCCCGGTCTACGTTCGGGAAAACCAGCCTGTGACTATCCACTGGGGTTGGCTCGCTACCACGTCGGACTATGTTCAGGATTTCCTGGATACGGCCACGATTCAGGTATTACTGGATGGTGAGGAGGTAAGGCCAGACACGCAGAGCGAGGTCGAGTACCACAGTGAGGACGAAGGCTACGTCGTAAGCTGGTCAGCGAACGTAGGGACCCTTACGCCGGGCACTCACCGCCTCGACTATCACGTGACGTGGAGCAGACAGATCTCCGACGGCTGGCACACCTACGGACCAGGTGGTGAGTACGAGGAAGAGCAAGAGTATTGTGAGTTCATGGTGGAGTGAAGGAACACAGGGAGACCCGGGCGTGCGCTGTCGAGCCACCTTCGCGGTTGTTTCTGGGGTCTCCGCGCGGCATCCGTTGGCGTGTAGGATGGGTAGTCAAAACAGGAGGTAGAGATGAGTGGCAGTACAGTCAGAAGAAGGAACGTTGTGGTCGCATTGGGCGCGATATGCCTGTTGCTGCTAGCGACGGCATGCGTCACTCCAGAAGGCGTAGTGGAGGAGCCACCCGCCGTCGAGGAGACCGCGGCCCCGACTGTGCCCAGCATCGTGACCCCGGACCCCGCGGCTGATCAGGCTTACCTTAGCTGCGTCCAGGACACGGTGCTGCCGTCCGCGCAGGAGTTCGTAGAGGGTTATGCCCTTGCCCTTCCCTCTGCTGCTCAGAGCGCGACCGATTTCTGCAGCGGCTGGCAGGCCGCAGGCGATATGCCTGGCGAGGTGGAAGCGCTGGTGCTGCTCCACGAGGAGTGTCCAGACCCCACCTCCGAATGTCTGGTGGAGGCGCAGAAGCTCCTTGACCTGGCCCTCGAAGAAATGACCCTGGGCGTTGAGGTGGTCGAGGATTGGTGTCAGGCTGGCGGGAACACTGCAGAGCTTCCCACGCTTCTGGGGGAGGCCCTGGGCCGCATGGGGAGCGCCGGTTCGTTCCTGGCCTCCACGGCCACCAAGCTGCAGGAATGCGCCGCCGAGCTAGCACAGTGAGGCGAGCATAGGCGCTCGCCTGAACTCGCGGACGAGAGCGCTCACTGCATCCACTTCGACCAGCCTGAATTGGTGATCCAGGCCATCAACCACGTGCTCGACGCACAGTAGGGTCCTTCGCTACGGTGCCTCGCTGCCCGCGAGAAGAGAGGGCTACTTCACCCTCACCTCTGTCCTCTCCCCTGAAGGGAGAGGAGGATCCCCCGGGTAACGCCATTGCAGGCTCCCCTCCCTGGATGGGAGGGGGTGGGGGGAGGGTGAAATTCACAGCCGGAGCTGGTGATCGAGGCCATAAACCACGTTCTAGACGCACAGTAGGGTCCTTCGATACGGTGCCTCGCTGCCCGCGAGAAGAGAGGGCTACTTCACCCTCACCTCTGTCCTCTCCCCTCAAGGGAGAGGAGGATCCCCCGGGTAACGCCATTGCAGACTCCCCTCCCTGGATGGGAGGGGGTGGGGGGATGGTGAAATTCAAAAATTCTCATGCAAGTTGATTGATAATATGATATAAGAGTAGAATAAGAGAGTCATTGACACCAAGTCAAGGGAAGGAGACGCCATGGAAGAGGAGATTCGGAACCGTCTTGCGCGTTGAGGCCGGTCGCTTGTTCGACACGTACGACTGTGAGGAGGTGAGAAATGACATTGCTTACATTTCGTGAGACCTTCACGATGATCCACGGCGTGTTGTTTGGAGGAGGGTTCCTCCTGGCCTTCACTGGGGGACTGGCCCTGTTGTACAACCTGAAGGCCGACGCGTTAACCGCCGCCGGTGTTCGTCGGCACGTGCGCTTGCTCAAACTGGCAACGTTGGCGCTCGCGGGGCTGACCTGGCTAGCGGTACTGAGCGGTACCTATGGGTCTTATCCTTGGTACCGAGCGACGCCGCCCGAGGGCGTGACCGACCTGACGCCCTATCCCCGTTCCTACCTCAGGGCTGACCCAGACCTGGCGTTCTGGCACACCTTCGGTATGGAGTGGAAGGAGCACATCGCCTGGTTCTCGCCGCTGCTTGCCACGGCGGTGGCCTTTGTGGTGTGGCGCTACGGAGGGTACCTGGCGCGTGACAGCCAACTGCGCCAGGCCATGATCGTCCTCTTCGCCCTCGCCTTCGTCGCTGCCGGGATCGCCGGTCTGCTGGGCATCCTGGTCACCAAAGCCGCACCTGTGTTGTGATAGAGTTC
>DATEXS010000141.1:0-25810 GCA_035256725.1 Anaerolineae bacterium | reverse complement strand
AGGTGGCCTCGGTGGAACGGCACCGGGGGACCGGCCAGATAGGCCTTGGTTTCGTGAGGGGCTTTGGCCTCCATGCTGGCGCTGTGGCCTCTACGATCGCGCACGACAGTCACAACCTGCTCATCGTAGGCACTAACGATGGGGACATGGCCTTCGCTGGAAACACGCTGGCCGAGACCGGAGGTGGCATGGTGGCGGTTCGGGACGGTCAAGTGCTGGCTTTGGTCCCGCTTCGCATTGCCGGGCTGATGTCCGAAGAGCCGGTGGAGGTGGTCAACGAGCAGGTTCAGGAACTGGCCGGGGCCTGGATAGAGCTGGGGTGCGACCTGGCATCCCCCTTCATGACTATGTCCATCCTGGCGCTCCCCGTCATCCCCGAGTTGCGGATCACCAACAGGGGTCTGGTGGACACTGTCAGTTTCACTCCCGTGGAGTTGATCGTCTGAGCATTGTCTCCGGCTGTACCGGCAGCTTGGTCACCCGCACTCCAACGGCATCGGCGATGGCGTTGGCAATGGCCGAGGCGGTGGCCACCGTACCCTGTTCTCCGACGCCCTTTGCTCCAAAGGGGCTGCTGGGCTCCGGATACTCAATGAACTCGGTTTCTATTCGTGGAGTATCCAACGCTGTCGGCAGCAAGTACTCAGCGAAGGTATTGGCCCAGTGGCCATTCTCCCTTTTCTGCAGCTCCTCACTAAGAGCGTAGCCCACGCCCTGTCCGACACCGCCCTCTATCTGCCCTGCGGCGGCAGGCGGATTGACCACCTTCCCGAGATCGTGGATGGCCACCACGTCGGTGACAGCGACCGTCCCCAGGTCGACATCCACCTCCACGGCGGCCACCTGTGCCCCGAAGCAGAATATGGTGTGGGGAAGGCCGGGGCCAAGCTCGGTGGGGAGGTGGTCCGAATAGGGAAAGTCGAACGTTCCTCTGCCGCTGAGCCGCCGTCCCGTTTCTGCGGCCATCTGGGCTAGTTCTCCGCTGGAGACCCGCACCTCCGGATCTCCTTCGCTATGTACCACGCCGCGGCGATAGACTAGTTCCTCTACGGGGATGTGCAGGGCCTTTGAAGCTTCGGCCAGAAGCAGAGCCAGGGCGTCCTTGGCGCTCAACGGAATCGAGTTACTGAGTAGGTAGGTCATCCTTGAAGCGTTGCTGGCTCCGCTGTCCGGCGAAGTGCCGGTATCACACAGAGTCAGGCAAATCTTGTCCAGAGGCAAATCCAGGGCCTCAGCCGCGAATTGGGCGGCCGCGGTTTCCAGGCCCTGGCCCAGGTCAGGGGAACTCTGGTGTAGGAGTACACCGCCATCAGCCAGCCATTCCAGTTCCGTGGCGCATTTGTCGGGTATACCGGGTCCGTAGCCGATGCTCAGGACGCTGCTGGCCACGCCGACACCGAACGCTTTGCTGTGAGTTGCCCGTCGAGTCTTCGCCAACCGGTCTCGCGCCCGACGCGCTCTCTCCAGACAGGCGGCCATGGAGACAGGTCCCTCCAGCACGTAGCCGGTGGCGAAGGCATCTCCTGTCCGCAGGCAGTTCTTCAACCGGAGGTCGATGCTGTCCATTCCCAGCCGGCGGGCAAGGATGTCCATGCAGCTCTCCATGGCGAAGTTGACCTGGGGCGCACCGAAGCCGCGCATGGCGCCTCCGACGGGGTTGTTGGTGTGCACGATGTACGTGTCGATGGCCACGTTGGGGATACGGTAGGGTCCGGCGGCCAGCTCGGTCATTAGACCACCCACAGAGGGGCCGAAGGATGCATAAGCGCCGGTGTCGCACAATATCCGGGCCCGCAGCGCCACCAACCGCCCTTCCTTGTTGGAACCCAGTTCATAGTGCATGCGGGCGGCATGGCGCTTGGAGTGGGATAGGATCGACTCCTCCCGGGTGTTAACCAGGCGCACGGCTCTGCGGGTGGCCAGTGCGCCTAGGGCCGCCAGGATCTGTACCGTGATGTCGTCTTTGCCACCGAAGGCGCCGCCGACAGCAGGATTGATGACCCTTACTCTCTCTTCCGGGAGTTGCAGGCTGGCCGCAATCTGGGCCCGGTCGCGGTAGGGATGTTGGGAACTGGCCCAGACGGTCAGGCTGCCGTCTTCGTTCCGTTCAGCCAAGGCCGCTTCCGGCTCCAGATACCCATGGTCGACGAAGGGTGTCTCAAACTCGGCGCTCACCACAATCTCCGCGGCTGCCAGGCTGGCCTCTACGTCGCCTTGGCGTATCTGGCGGTGACCTAGCAGGTTGCCCTGGGGGTGAACGGACAGTGAGTCGCTGGCCAAAGCTGCCTCGGGGTCGAAGACCGGGGGGAGGGGCTCGTACTCAACGTGGACGAGGGCAAGGGTCTGCCGGGCCGTTCTCTCGGACTCAGCGACCACCAGAGCCACGGCCTCGCCCTGAAAGCGGACAACATCCTCGGCCAGTACCGGCTGGTCGGGGATGATGACTCCGAAGCCGTTCCTTCCGTGGATGTTGGCGGCGGTGAGCACGGCCAGCACGCCGGGGTAAACTTGCGCCTGACTCGTATCGATGGCGAGGATTCGCGCGTGGTGATAGGGAGAACGCAGAATTGCCCCGTGCGCCGCACTGTCTGCCTGGAGATCAGCGACGTACCTGGCCTTTCCCTGGACCTTGGAGGAGGCATCGATTCTGATCTGGGGCCTGCCGACAACCGCGTATTGTGCCATGCTATTCCTTCTCGCTGAGCAGCACAGCGGCCTTGCGCACAGCACACACAATCCGCTCGTAGCCTGTGCAGCGACACAGATTGCCCGAGATGGCCTCTCGTATCTCGCGCTCGGTGGGATCTGGATTCCGATCCAGCAGAGCCTTGGCCGAGAGCAGCATGCCCGGGGTGCAGTAACCGCACTGAACCGCTCCCTCTTGCACAAAGGCACGTTGGAGCGGGTGCAGCTCAGTGCCTTTGGTCAGGCCCTCCACCGTGACAATCTCATGGCCGTCGACCTGCGCTGCCAGGACCAGGCAGGAGTCCACAGGCTCACCGTCCATCAGGACGGTGCATGCTCCGCACTCTCCAGTGCTGCACCCGTCCTTGGTCCCCGTCAAGCTTAGTTCATCCCGCAGGAGTTGGAGCAGCGTGATGTTGGCGGGTGTTTCCACCTTTGTGAGTCTCCCGTTGAGCACAAACCGGATGCGCACCTAATCCCTCGCCTGGCTGTTCTGTCGGGCCTGGCCCAGTTGTGCGGCTTGGACGACCGCTCGCTTGAGCAAGGCTCCTGCTGCTATGCGGCGATAGTGGGCCGAGGCCCGCAGATCTGTGATGGGCTCGATTTCCGCCTGCATCGCGCTGGCGGCGGTCAGAAGAGTATCCTCATTCAATGGCGAACCCTCGAGAAGCTGTTCAGCTGTCCTACAGCGAACGGCCCTGGGAGCTACGGCGCCGGCGGCTACGCGCACGCTGCGAAGAACGCCCTCCTCGACGCAGAGCACCACAGCCACGCTGGCCACGGAGATGGCCACCGCATTTCGGCGGCCAATCTTGAGGAAAGCCGAATCGGCATCTTCTGGCGGAGAGGGGAACTCGATGCTGGCCAGGATCTCGCCGTCTGCCAAGGTGGTTTCACCCGGTCCAGCGAGGAGTTGCTCCAAGGGGAGGCGGCGCTGCCCTTTCTTGCTGACCAGCGTGACCATCGCGCTCAGGGCCAGCAGTGGGGGCAGAGTGTCTCCGGCTGGTGAGGCAGTGACTATATTGCCACCGAGGGTGCCGCGGTTGCGGATCTGAGGCGACCCTATGGATCGAGCGGCCTGCATCAGCGCGGGCGCACATGTAGCGCAAAGCGCTGAGCCTGCCAGGTCAGCGTGCGTCGCCATCGCTCCGATCTGCACGCGGCCGTCGTCTCGCTGGATGTATTGCAGGTCGGGTAGTCGGTGCAGGTCTATCAACAGGCGGGGCTGCGCTTCCTGGGAGCGGAGCAGAGGTATGAGGTCGGTGCCGCCAGCGATGACCTGCGCGCGTGGAGTATCCAAGAGGGAGAAGGCCTCTTGCCACGTTCGTGGAGCGTGGAAGTCGAACTCGTACACGTCTTGAACTCCCGAGGCATTGTATCCGAACCGCTTCGGGCCGGGCAAGCGCAGCCTGCGGGGGAGGTCTGCGCGGCTGAGCGTGAACTGGGGATGGACAGATGATCCGCCCCGGGTGCTCGACGGGCGAAGGGTTTGACACGTGGGCAACCTTCTTCTATACTTCTGCATCTCTCTCGGGCGATGGTGAGTTCTGGCGGGACAGCAGATGCCTCTGGGCGCACACATGTCCATCGCTGGCGGGCTGGACAAGGCCATTCTGCGCGGTCATGAGTTGGGGTGTGAGAGTGTCCAGATCTTCACCAGGAGCCCCAGACAGTGGCGCCCCCGCGTCCTGCAGGATGAGGAGATAGAGCGTTTCCACCAGAGGAAGAGGGAGACAGGGATTGATCCCGTGGTCGCTCACGACTGCTATCTGATCAACCTGGCTTCCACAGACGAGCAACTCTGGCGGAGGTCGCTGGACGTTCTCCGCGAGGAAATCGGCCATTGCGGGGCCTTGGGCATCCCCCATCTGGTGTTGCATCCCGGGTCGCACCTGGGCGCTGGAGAAGAGGTGGGTTTGAAGCGCATTGCTGGCGGGCTTGATGAGGCGGCGGATCAAGCCCAAGCCTGCGGCGTCGAGGTCCTACTGGAGAACACAGCAGGGCAGGGGAGCAGCCTCGGATCCGCCTTCGAGCAACTAGCCAAGGTGCTGCATCTGGTTGAGGACTCCAGCTGGCTTGGGGCGTGTTTCGACACCTGCCACGCTTTTGCTGCCGGCTACGATTTCCGCACGCGTGACGGGTACGAAGCCACCTGGCGGGAGTTCCATCGGCTAGTCGGCCTGGACCGGGTGAAGGTGATCCACCTGAACGACGCTAGGGGTGAGCTGGGCAGCAGGCTGGATAGACATCAGCACATCGGCCAGGGCAGCCTGGGGCTGGAGCCATTTCGGATGTTGCTGAACGACGAGCGCTTCGGAGGAATACCCATGCTGCTGGAAACTCCCAAAGGGCCAGGCGGTGAAAAGGATCGGGAGAATCTGCAGGTCCTTCGGGATTTGATCGCCGGCGAGCAGAGCAAGACGCTCGCATAAAGCAAAAAGGAGGCTCTGTGTCTGCATCGAGAAGGAATAGGCGCCTGGTGGTCATTGGCGGCGTGGCCGCGGGGATGAGCGCCGCGGCCCGGGCCCGCCGTTTGGACCCGGAACTGGAGATTGTGGCCTATGAGCGGACCGGGTACATATCCTATGGATCCTGTGGGCTCCCCTATCTGATTGCCGGGGTAGTGCCCGAGGCGACCGACCTGGTGGCCAGGACGCCGGAGCAGTTCGCCAAGCAGGGCATCGAGACCCACACTCATCACGAAGTGACGGCCATAGATGTGTCGGGCAGGACAGTACGGGTCAAGGACCTCGACGAAGGGCGCGAGTTCTCAGTGGGCTACGATCGGCTGGTGGTGGCGACAGGAGGTGCCGCCATCGAGCCCCCTATCCCGGGCACCGATCTGGAGGGAGTGTTTGTGCTGCGCACCGTGGAAGACGGGGTTGCGGTCAAGGAGTTCCTGGCTGAGCGGAGACCCCGTCGGGCGGTGATCATTGGGGGTGGCTACATCGGGGTCGAGGTCGCGGAGGCGTTTGTGGAGCGAGGATTAGAAACAACCTTGCTGAACCGGCCCCCGCAGGTGTTGGATAACTTTGACGCGGACATGGCTCAGAGAATGCAGGACGAGCTGGAGCGCAACGGTGTCGTTGTCTCGGTTGGCGATACCGCCGAGGCCATAGAGGGGGATAGCGCAGGTCGGGTTCGAGCGGTGGTCTCTTCGTGCGGGGAATACCAGGCCGATCTCGTGATGATCGGGGCAGGCGTGCGAGCGCAGTCCGCCCTGGCTAGTGAAGCGGGTATTGAGCTGGGTGTGAGAGGAGCCATCGCCGTGGACGAGCGAATGCGCACCAACGTGCCGGAGGTATACGCAGCGGGGGACTGTGCCGAGACCTACCACTTGCTTCTTGAGGGTCCCTCCTATATTCCGCTGGGCTCGACAGCCAACAAGCAGGGCCGGGTGGCGGGCACGAACGCCGCTGGTGGCGACGAGATTTTCAGCGGGGTGGTGGGAACGGCTATCACCAAGGCGTTCGGGCTGGGGATCGCCGTCACGGGGTTGACGGCGGCCGCGGCGGAAGCGCATGGTCGTCCAGCCCGCGCCGTGACCGTCGAGCACGGAACTCGGGCCCACTACTACCCGAGCCCGGGGCCGATGTTTGCTAAGCTGGTGTGGGATCCCGGGCAGGGAAGGCTGCTGGGCGCTCAGATCGCAGGGCCTGTGGCAGAGGCGAAGCGTATAGATGTCCTGGCCACTGCGCTGCATCATGGATTGACTATCGAGGACCTGCAGCGACTGGACCTGAGCTATGCGCCACCTTTCTCACCGGTATGGGATCCGATCTTGGTGGCAGCCAACGTGGCGGCCAAGGGCTGAGGAGGACGATCGTGCTCTTGACTGAGCTACTCGGGAAGGCAAGGCGGCTGTATCCTCGCAAGGAGGCGATCATCTGTGGGGACCAGCGTTGGACCTATGCGGAGTTCGGGGAGCGCGTCAATCGGTTGTCGTCGGCGCTGACTTCCCTTGGTGTGGGCAAGGGGGACAGAGTAGCCATCCTGCACCGCAACTGTCACCGCTACCTGGAGTCCTATTTCGGGGTAGTCCAGATCGGCGCGGCATTGGTGCCGATGAACTACCGGTTGAGCCCCGCCGATTGGCTGAGCACCCTCAGGGACTCGGTGTGCAAGGTGATAATCGCGGAGGAATCGTTTGCGAGAGAGGTCAAACCCGTTACGGAATCTGTGAGCGATTACTGCCGCGTGGTCTGGTCTCCGGGAGATGACACGAGCGAAGAGGTCTGCCTTGGACAGATGGGATATGAGGCGTTGCTCGAGGAGGGAGAACCGGACTACGAGCCGAAGGTGGCTATCGGCCCTGATGATACGGCGCAGATCTACTACACGAGCGGCACGACCGGGCAGGGAAAGGGTGTAGTTCTTTCCCACAGTAACGTCTACGTGCATGCATTGGGGACCATTGCCGAGTTCAAACTCGACGACAGGGATGTGTGGCTTCATGCCGCACCGATGTTCCATTTGGCCGATGCCTGGGCTACCTGGTCGATGACCTGGGTTGGGGGAGTGCACGTTTTGGTGCCTGAATTCAGGGAGAAGATGGTTCTGGAAGCCATCGAGAAGGAGGGGGTAACCGTCACCAATCTGATCCCCACTATGCTCAATGCCCTGGTGAACTACCCCGAGGTAGAACAGTACGACTTCTCGAGTCTCCGCCTGCTGCTCAGTGGAGGATCCCCCGTGGCCAGAAGCCTGGTCGAGCGAACAATGCGACTGTTCGGTTGCGACTACGCACAAACCTACGGCATGACAGAGACGAGCCCCTATTTGACGGTTTCTACCTTGAAGGACCACTTGCGGGGCCTCGGCGAAGAGCAGCAGATGCGCTACCGGTCCGCTACGGGGCGCGAGTTCATCACCGTAGAGCTTAGGGTGATCAACGAGAAGGGAGAGGATGTAACGCCTGACAGCGAAGAGGTCGGGGAGATCGTTGTTCGCGGCGATAGCGTGATGAAAGGGTACTGGGGACTGCCTGAGATGACCCACTCTGCCTTCATAGACGGCTGGCTGCACACCGGGGACATGGCCGTGATCGATGAGGAAGGATACGTAACCATCGTCGATCGTAAACGCGACATGATCATCACCGGAGGGGAGAACGTCTACTCCGTGGAAGTTGAGGACGTGCTCTACTCTCATCTGGCCATTCTAGAGGCTGCTGTCATCGGGGTTCCCGATGACAAGTGGGGCGAGATGGTGAAGGCCGTTGTGGTGTTGAAGGAGGGCAGTCGGGCGAGCGAGGAGGAGATCATCCAATTCTGCAAGGAGAGAATGGCTCACTTTAAGGCCCCCAAGTCAGTGGACATCGTCCCGTTTCTACCAAAGACGGGGTCCGCCAAGATAGCGAAGGCAATCCTCAGAGATCAGTACTGGCAGGGTACTGACAGGAGGGTGCACTAGTCGAGGTCCACAGCCACAGCGGTGGCGTGCCTGGACCTTAGCCATGTATCCCCGTTTTCTCCGCTTGACGGCTCGTTCCTCGTGGCGGCCGCACTTGCCGCCCACAATCAGGGAGGCAGCAGTGATACTGACAGTGCCGTTGGGGAAGGCACTTCGCCTCTATCCACACAAACGCGCAATCGTCTGCGGAGACGCATCGTGGACCTACCGCGAGTTCGGAGAGCGCGTCAATCGTCTGTCGCAGGCGCTGCTTAGCCTGGGTGTGGGCAAGGGTGACCGGGTTGCGGTTCTCCACCGCAACTGCCATCGCTACCTTGAATGCTACTTCGCCGTGATGCAGATAGGGGCGGTTCTGGTGCCCATGAACTACCGCCTCACTCCGATGTCTTGGCTGAGCACCATCGAGGATGCCGGCGCGAAGCTGATCATCGTTGAGAGTTCGTTTCGCGAGCAACTGGATTCTATCAGGGATTCCTTGGGCGAATCGTGCAGAGTCGTGTGGAGCCCCGGAGAGCTCAACAGCGGATTGGGGCAGGGCTATCTTGGCTACGAGGCTCTGTTGAGCGAGGCGACTCCCTCACCTCCGCCAGCGGTGGCCATCGGGGCCGAGGACATGGTGCAGATCTACTACACCAGCGGGACCACTGGCCAGGGCAAGGGCGTGGTTCTCACTCACCGCAACGTATGCATACACGCCTTGGGGACCATCGCGGAGTTCAAGATTGACGACCGAGATGTCTGGCTTCACGCCGCGCCCATGTTCCACCTCGCTGACGCTTGGGCGGTGTGGTCTATCACGTGGGTCGGTGGGGTTCATGTGGTGGTTCCTGAGTTCGGGGAGCAGATCGTTCTGGAGGCGATGGAGAGGGAGCGCGTGACGCTCACAGATCTCATTCCGACCATGCTCACGGCACTGGTTAACTTCCCGGAGGTGGGCGAGTACAACCACTCCGGTCTGCGGCTCCTGTTGAGCGGCGGGTCTCCCATCGCCGAGACGCTAGTTCAGAGCACGATGGAGACCTTCGACTGCGACTTAGTTCAGGGTTATGGCTTGACGGAGACCAGTCCCTATGTGGCAGTGTCCGTGCTCAAGGACAACCTGCGGGGTTTGAGCACCAGGGAGCAGATGCGCTATCGAGCCAGCATGGGCCGAGAGTACATCACGGCGGAACTGAGGGTTGTTGATGACCACGGGCGTGACGTGAGGCCGGATGGGCAGCAGGTGGGCGAGATTATCATCCGCGGTGAGGGCGTGATGAAGGAGTACTGGCGTCTGCCTGAGCTGACTCAGATGGCCTTCAAAGACGGATGGCTGTACTCCGGCGACATGGCGATGATAGACAAGGAGGGATACCTGACCTTCGTTGATCGAAAGCGCGATGTGATCAGCACGGGGGGGAAGAAAGTTCATTCTGCGCAGGTCGAGAACGTGCTCTACTCACACCCGGCGGTGCTGGAAGCGGCGGTGATCGGCGTTCCCGATGAGGAATTTGGCCAGGCGGTGAAGGCAGTCGTCGCGCTCAAGGAGGGCCACGAGGCCACAGAGGAGGAGATCATCCAGTTCTGCCGGGAGAGGATGGCGCGATTCCGGGTTCCCAAGTCGGTGGATTTCGTTCCTTCTCTACCTAAGACCGGCTCGGCGAAGATAGCGAAGGTGTTGCTCAAAGAGGAGTACTGGAAGGGCGCCGACAAGGGGGTGCACTAGTCGCCAGCAAGCGCTACGCGCGCCCCACTTGTTTCCTTCGTTATTTTGGCCTCCCCGACACCTCCTCCTGAATGGCTTCCAGCAGCGTATCCAGGCTACCCAGCACGGTGTCAGAGAGCTCGGTGCCCCAGTCGAGGGTCTCGGGCTGGATGCCATACAGAATAATCGGCGGCAAGGCTCGGCCCAAATATCTGGCCAATTGCAGCACTTCCAGCACCTCCGTCTGGTGCAGGGAGAGGGCAAGCCCACCGGGTGCAGAGGAGACGTCCTCCACGGCGAATCGCAGGACCGCACCGGGCTCCTGGCCGGCATCCACAGCATCGATGATCAGCACCTTCTCGTAGCCCTGTATCAAGTGCAGCAAGTCGAATCCCGGGGTGCCACCGTCTAGAAGGTCGACGTGAGGGGGCAATTGACACTTGGCCAGGGCGCGAAGGGCATGAATGCCTACCCCCTCGTCTCCCAACAGCAGATTCCCCACGCCAAGGACGAGGATCTGTCCTCTTGAAGTGCCTTGCATGATGATTATCCAAACACAACTCCCAGAGGACGCGCGGCGGCGAAGCCCCTGGGAGTCAATGTTGCCGTAGCGCCCGTGGCGTGGAGCCTCTCGGGCGTCGAATCGAAGTGCTATGCCTCTGCCTCGCCGGCCATTAGGCGTCGAGCAGCCTTGGCGCAGTTCTTGAGCAGCATGGCGATGGTCAGTGGGCCGACTCCTCCGGGGACAGGCGTGATGAGGGAGGCAACCTCCTTGACCTCGTCGAATTTCACATCGCCGCCCCAGCGCCAGCCTTTTTCCTCGTTGGGGTCATCAACTCGACTGATACCCACATCGACCACCACAGCGCCAGGTTTGACCATGTCTGCCTTGATCAGGTCCGGGACACCGACGGCGGCGACAAGGATGTCCGCTCGCCTGGTCTCAGCGGCCAGGTCGCGGGTGCGGGTGTGGCAGATCGTGGGAGTCGCGTGTTCGCGGACACAGAGCATGTAGAAGGGTTTGCCCACGATGTTGCTGCGCCCCACGATGGTCACGTTCTGACCCTTGATGGGGATATCCTCCCTTTTCAGCATCTCGACAATGCCGGAGGGGGTGGCTGGGACCAGGCAGTCCTCGCCCAGCGACAGGAGGCCCACGTTGTAGGGATTGAGCCCGTCCACGTCCTTGGCCGGCGAAATGCGCCTCTGCAGCGCCTTCTCATCCACCTGATCGGGAACGGGTAGCTGCACAAAGAGGCCATGCACCGTGTCGTCAGCATTCAGCCTGTCTATGAGGTCCAGCACCTCTCGGGTGGTCGCCGTGGCTGGCAGGTGGTGGGTCTCTGACCTGATGCCCACGTTCTCGCAGGCACGGCCCTTGTTGCGCACGTATATGGCGCTGGCGGGATTGTCACCTATGAGAATGACCTCCAGGCCCGGCTGCAACCCATACTTGGAGGTGATTTCAACAACCTCCCCCTTGACTTCCTCCCTGATCTGGGCAGCCATGGCGTTGCCGTCTATGATCTTCGCACTCATAAGCTCGCTCCTCCTTGTTCTTCTCGCATTCTTGCCACCGAACTCTATTTGGCCAGCAGCCCCTTCTGTTTCAGGAGGCCGCTGGGGTCAACCATGTTCTTGTCGAGGGCCAGCGCCGTGCTTCCCAGCCCGAAGGACAGCCCCATCAACTGAGTGATGTAAAGGATGGGCATTGCGTATTCGAGTTCAAGTTGGCCCTGTCGGGCATCCAGATTCATGTGGCAGAGGGGACAGGATACGACCACCGCGTCAGCGCCCACGGCACGAGCATCCTCAAGGATCTTGCCGGTGAGCTCCAGAGCCAGGTCGGTCTCGGTCATGGAGAGGGTTGCCCCGCAGCATTCAGTCTTGTGGGACCAGTCGACTGTCTCAGCTCCCATAGCGTCTACCATGTGGTCCATGATCATGGGGTATTCGACGTGTTCGGCGTTCGTGACCTTCGGGGGGCGCGTATAGACGCAGCCGTAGTAACAGACTATACGCAGTCCTTCCAAGGGGTTGACGACCCTTCGAGCGATCTCAGGCAGGCCCACTCTCTGAGCCAGGACATCGACCAGGTATCGTACCTGCGGCATGTCCTGATAGTGATACGCGAGTTCGGCCTCGACCATTTGTCGCAGCCCTGGCTCCTCGGCCATGTCGTGCAGGGCCCATATGAAGCGGGAATAGCATCCCAGGCAGGCTACCATGGCCTCCTCGAAGCCGGCGCGCTCGATGAGGGCCAGATTCCTGATAGCCATGGTGGTGGACAGTAGGTGGTCGGTGGCGTGAGCGGGCGTGCTGCCACAGCAGAGCCAGCCTTTGGGCTCCACAAGGTCGATGCCCAGCTCTCGGAAAACGCTCTTGATGGATGCACTCAGCTCCGAGGCCGTGGAGTGTAAGGAGCAACCTGGATAGTAGGCCATCTGGTTCGCGCTCACCTTGGCAGGCCTAACGCGGTGAGGGTAGGAGGTTCGCCGGGGAAGCAAGCTGAACTTGCCCTTTCTCAGCATCTCCATGCCCATGGGCAGTTCCTTGAATGGGTCACCGCTGCGCAACCCCAGTTCGGCGGCCAGCCCCAGTTCATAGGTGCGGCCCAGGAGGCGGACATCTCTGAGGAAGACATCATACATCGTGGGAATGCTGGAGACGCCGGGGGTGACGCCCCTCTCCCGGCTTATCGCCTTCAGTTCATCCATGATGCGAACCACGTCCAGGCCTTGCGGACAGCGCGTGCTACAGGCCTGACAGGAGCTGCATAGCCAGATCGTCTTGGAGCGAAGTACAGGGTCGTCCCTCTTCAGTTGCAGGTGACGCATCAGTTCGCTGGGCGTGAAATCGAAATGTTCGGACAACGGACAGCCGCTGCTACACCTGGTGCATTGGTAGCACGAGTAAACGTTCTCGCCGGTCCGTTCGCGGATGATCTCGGCGAGGCTCCTCTCTTTGACTGCAACGTCCGCCATAGCCTTCCCCAATTCCCCGTGCTCCCAGAGGCCTACCTTATGCAGCTACAAGCCCGCGGCGTTAAGGAGGTCCGGTACCCACTTCTCCCAGCCCAGGGCCATGATGTGTACGCCCTGGCATGTCTCCCTGATGCCCTTGATGAGCTGAGCGGCGATCTCGATGCTGGTTGCCACTCTGTCTTTGCTTCCCTCCATCCGGCTGATCAGTTCCTCAGGCACGTGAACGCCAGCAATGTTACGGTTCATAAAGCGGGCCATACCGGCAGACTT
The DNA here is from genome assembly GCA_035256725.1 of Anaerolineae bacterium. GTDB lineage: Bacteria > Chloroflexota > Anaerolineae > UBA7937 > B3-Chlor > JAUVXJ01. Next base: position 12,775 of record DATEXS010000141.1, on the reverse strand, counting down.
GAGCATGATGATGCCTCCCAACACGGGCACATCCAGATGATCGATCTGTTTCATAAACTGGTTGAACGCCTCGACATCGTAGATCGCCTGGGTCTGAAAGAACTCGGCACCTGCCCTTATTTTATTCTCCATCTTGATGATTTGGGGCTCCACCGGATCCGTGCCAGGACTGACCACGGCTCCGATGCAGAAGTCCGGGCTACCCTGGAGTTCGTTCCCTGCCAGGTCGTGCCCCCCAGATAGGATCTTGGCAGTCTGGATCAGGGAGATGGAGTCCAGATCAAAGACTGGCTTGGCGTCAGGGTGATCGCCCAGTGAGACATAGTCGCCTGTTAGGCACAGGATGTTCTCGACTCCCATAACGTGGGCGCTGAGAAGGTCGGATTGAAGGGCGATGCGGTTGCGGTCCCGGCACGTGAGCTGGAATATGGGCTCTGCGCCTCTCTGCTTCAGTAGATGGCTGGCCGCCAGAGGACCCAGCCTCATCACCGAACTTTGCTGATCGGTGATGTTGAAAGCGTCTACCTTGTTCAGGAGCAGGTCCACATCTTGGAGCATCTGGGTGGTATCCACGCCCTTAGGAGGGCCCGCCTCCGAGGTAATTACGAACCTACCGTCGGTGAAAAGTCCCGTGAGTTTCATGCTGTCCTCTCTGTCTGCTGCTCTTCTTGCTCCAGTGCCCAGAGTGTCGTTGATCGCAGCGCCTTTGGGGGCTCCGCCTTGGCGTGATTGCGAATCCCGGGCATGTCCCTCAGTCGGTCGACGCGGCCCAGCTTCTGAAGACGTTCGTAGATCAGATACCACCCGCAGGGACGGACCTCGGGCTCGTGTTCACACCTGCCATCGCGCATGCCGCCACAGATGCCGTTGACCAGGCTCTTGGTACACGCCGTGATGGGGCAGATGCCCCCGGTGTAGTCCAGTAGGCATTCTCCGCACTCTGCACAGCGCTCACTGCCACGCCACTCCCCTTGGGCACCTCCCATGGACAGTGTATTGCACCCCGGGTGGACGACCTTGTCAACAGCCGCGGCCGTCGCCTGGATGCCTACACCACAACACAGTACCAGCAGGGAATCGCTCTTCTTGATTCGACCGCGGAAGGGCTGCAACCCGGTCTTGATCAGAGCCTTCTGGCAGAGAAAGTCCAGCACCGTCCACCCTGAGACCGTCCTGCCGGCGTGTTCCAGGCTGGATTTCATGGCCAGGACCTCTTTCTCACCTCCGGTGTGAGAGGCCTCAGCGCAGCCATGGCAGCCCAAGATGAAGATAGCGCTCTCCCCCTCGAGAGAGTGCAGAATCTCCTCCAATGGTTTCTGTTCAGAGACAAGCATTTCCTATCTTTTCCTCTCTATGCAAGGTTGTCCGTCCGCGCGTGCCCCGGTGAGTCGGGCGCTATCTGGTGCCAGGCGGCTGTCACCCCTTTTCTTTGAGCAACTTCCGTACCCGCCTCAGTAGCTCTTCTGGCGTGACTGGCTTGTCAACGTAGTCATCCGCTTCCAACATCATGCCGTCCCTTAGAGAGAAGGCCGTCTCGCCCATCTGCTGAGAGAGACTGGTCAGCATGATAACGGGGATCTTGGACAGGTCTGGGTCGCTTTTGAGAGCTTCGCACACCTTGAAGCCATGTTGCTCAGGCATGATGATGTCCAGAATGATCAGATCCGGATTGACGTCTCTGACCTTGCGCAGCGCCTCATCGCCGTCGTAGGCTGCGGACACGTCAAATGGAGCGCTCTCCAGAACAATTCTGGTGGCTTCCACAAAGTCAGGATCATCATCTACCAACAGAATCTTTGCCGGGCTCACCATTTTCCTCCTCCTGCTGTAGTTCTCGACACTCTGCTGCTCACTGGCTCCTCCGAAGCAGGCTCTCCACTCGCTCCAGAAGGTCTATGGGCGAGATCGGCTTCTCCACATAGTCTTGAACATCCATGGCCAAGCCGGTCTCCAATTCATAACGCCTCCGACTCGCGTCCTCGCGTACGGAGGTGAGGATAAGGACGGGTACCCGGGCATACTTCGGATTGTCCCGCAGCTCCCGAACAACAGCGAACCCGTCTTTCTTGGGCATCAACAGGTCCAGGACGATCAGGTCTGGGATTTGGTGTCTCACCTTCTCTAAGCACTCGAGTCCGTCGCGGGCCTGTTCTATGTCGTATGGCTGGGTGCTGAGCACGGTCGTAATGGCATCTAGAATATCAGGGTCGTCGTCTACCACCAGGACCTTTGGCTGTGCGTTCATGGATCTATTCTCCCACCTACTGGTCAGACTATCGGTCTGGGGAGAAGTCCCACTCTCTCCACGATCTCTGGCACGATCTCCTCCCAGGCCACTGCCATGATATGTATCCCTCGAAGACCCGGGATCTCTCGTATCTGCTCGATGGTTTCGCAGGCGATATTGACTCCTTCCTCCTTGGCGTTTTCGGCTCCCTCCATCCGGCTCACAAGTTCGTCCGGGATCATCAGACCGGCGACATACTTCTTCATGTAGCGGGCCATACCGAGAGATTTCATGGGGATGATCCCAGCCAGGACGTGCACCCGTTCGTGTAGCCCCTGGTCGCGTACCATCTGCATCCACTGCGAAAACCGTGGCATGTCGAAGACGCCTTGCGTCTGGATGAAGTCCGCACCGGCACTGATCTTCTTGGCGAGCCTTAGCACCCGGAACTCAAAGGGGTCCGCGAAGGGGTTGGCGGCGCATCCGACAAAGATGGGTACCTCGCCCGATATCTTATCGCCGCTCATGAATAGTCCTTCATCTCTCATCGTCTTCACCATCTGCGCTAGCTGGATGGAGTCGATGTCGTGCACGTTCTTCGCTGTGGGATGGTTGCCGAACTTCTGATGGTCGCCAGAGAGACACAAGAGGTTGCCGATGCCCAAGGCTACCGCCCCCAAGATGTCGCTCTGCATGGCTAGTCTGTTCCTGTCCCGGGTGACCATCTGCATGACTGCGTCAATACCCATCTGGCGCAGTATCGCACAGGCTGCCAGACTCGACATGCGCACGATGGCCGTCTGGTTGTCGGTGACGTTCATAGCATCGCAGCAGCCCTTGAGGTGATCTGCCGTTTTGCGTACGAAATCCGCGCTCCCGCCTTTCGGAGGGCCGATTTCCGAGGTCACAGCGAAGTGACCTTCGGTGAGAACACGCTCTAGGTTGCTTCCACTTTTCATGTCCCCAACCTACTCTCGCGCTGCCCAACGGCCTTAGTCGCCAAATATCTTTAGCCCGGCAGGTTGGCCCTTGGGTAAAGAGAAGACGAATCTCGCGCCGGTCTGTCCGTCACCATACGGTGATTCGACCCAGATCTCACCCTGGTGCGCTTCCACGATTCTCTTGACGATGGAAAGCCCCAACCCGGCGCCGTGTGCCGTCTCGCCTCCCTTGCCACGGTAGAACTGGTCAAAAAGGTGAGGCAGTTCATTGGGCGCAATCCCCATGCCCGTATCGCAGACTTCTATCTCCAGATGGTCCTCAAGCTCGCGCGCGCAGAGGATAATGGTTCCCTGCTCAGGGGTGTATTTGATGCCGTTACTGAGGAGATTGGTCAGGGCCTGCTTCAGGTGGTTTGCGGAGGCATAGACCTGGGGGAGATCCGCCGGGATGTCGGTCCTCAGGTCCTGCGATTTCTGTTCCGCGAGTACTCTGATCTCCTCCGCGCAGTCCCGTAGCACCTCTTGGATGGAGATCATGTCCATTTCTTCGACCACCTTGCCTTTCTCTATCTGGGCCAAATCGAGGAAGCGGTTGATGAGGTCGAAGAGCTCTCGTATGCGCTGACTACACCTGTCAAGTATGCGTTTGTGCTCTTGTTCGAGATCACCGACGAACCCTCCGAGCAGGACTTGGAGGTAGCTTTGCACGGCCGCCAGCGGGGTCTTCAAATCATGCGAAGCCATGGCCAGGAAGTACGTCTTGAGTCTATCCAGCCTGACCAGTTCCTCGTTGGCTTTGTGGAGCTCTTCAGCTTCCGCGAGCAGCCGGTCGCGTAGTGCCGCAGTCTCTCGCTGCCTCTTGCGCAGTTCACCTGCGATAGCGGTGGTCAGGTACGTGCTAATGTACAGGGTGGTGCCGAAACCGAAGAGAACGGCAAGCACGTAGGGAGCTTGCATGTAGAGGTCCAGCGGCACCAGACCCTCGAGGTGTACGTGCGGAATGATTCGAAAGTACTCCAGGCCCACCAGCGTGGTGAAGAGACCTACCGCAAACGTTGCCAGCAGGTAGGCTGATCTGTAAGGCAAAATGATGCTGGCCAGTATGACGTGGAAGACGTAATAGAGAATGAGCGGATTCTCCACACCACCAGCGAAGTGAATGATGGCCGTGGTCGCTACCAGATCCGCCGCAGACTGCACCCAGACGTACCTGCGGACCATGGGTATCACCCCGGGGCCTCCCTGCGCTTCGAGCCGCTCCGTATATCGCCAGAAGGCCAGGTTGTACAGGGCTATGATTGCGGCGACAAAGAGGATCGGTAAGGCGGAAAAGCGTATTCCGAAGACCACGTTGGCTGTGAGGGTGATGAGCACCACCCCCACGACCGCGATCCATCGGAAGTTAATCCCGTACTGGATTCTCCGAATGGCTGTGGATTCCTCTGGAGCCTCCTCGCGCGCCACCTGGCGATGTCCCAGGTACTCTGTAAGGCTGATTCTGGTATAATTCAGCCGCTCGGCCAGCACGTTGGATAGTTCTCGGTTGATCTCCCGTCCCATAGCGGGATCCGAGTCCATCAGTTGCAAGAGCTCTCGCCCGCTGAGGGCGATCAAGCGGCTTGTGTCCACCGCTCGTCCAGACATGGTCCAGACTTTCGAGGTGGTAAGAGCAGACAAGCCAACCGGCTCTCCGGCGCTCAAGGTCTCCACGTTCATTTGTCTAACGCGCTGCTCGGGCCACAGGCGTACACCCATTTCCAGCGCAACCCTTCCCTCACGCACGACGTACAGTTGTTCAGCCGGTTCTCCCTCGCGGCAGATCAGGCTTCCTGCGCTGTGAATCTCTTCTGTGCACAGCTCTGCTATCCTCTCCAGTTGGCTATCGGTCAGCCCCTGGAAGAGAGACACCTTCCGTAATAGCTGGATAGGCACCATCTCGAACCCACTCGCCCGAGACAGACCGCCCGCTCTGGCCGGTCGGTCGTGCTTTGCATAACAGTTCTACGAAATGCGGAAACGCCCTAGTTCGGACCCCTGCGGTGTTACTACATGCACAGCACAGGCCAGACAGGGATCAAAGCTCCGCACGATACGCACGATCTCGAAGGGGTTCTCTTCGTCTCTGATCTTGGTTCCCAGCAGTGCCTGCTCGATAGGGCCCGGCTGGCCCTGATCGTCCCGAGGCGAGGCATTCCACGTGGTGGGCACAACGCACTGGTAGTTGGCGATCCTACCGTTCTCAATGCGTATCCAGTGGCCCAGCGCCCCGCGAGGGCCGCAGACCAGGCCCATGCCAGAAGCTTCCTCGGGCAGCTCGTACTCCGTGTATACGGGCTCGCCAGGCTTGAGCTGGAGGACCCAGTCGGCCATGGAGTCCGCCACATACTTGCACTCCAGGGCGCGAGCCGCGTGACGGCCCAGCACCGAGAAGAGGGCGCCAGGAGCAGCACCGAAGTGAGTCAGGGCTGGATCTATCAGTCCTTTTACAGCAGAGTTGCCGCCGACATAGTTGACCACCATTCTGGCCAGAGGGCCCACCTCGTACACCTTTCCATCATATCGGGGCGACTTCAGCCAGGAGTAGCCGCCCTCCTTGTGGGGATGCGGCGCGGTCTCACCTTCGCCAGGGTAGCGACCGGTGGTGGAGTCATCGTACCAGGAGTGCTTCACGTACTCTGCTATCTTGTCTGCATCGACCGGCCCGAGTGCTAGATCGGTCGAGACTGTGCCTGACCCGAGAAGCCTGTCGCGTTTCAGATAATCCGGCTCCTCGCCGTCCAGATCGAAGACCCCGTAGGCGAGCAAGTTGCCGCAGCCCGAGCCGATCTCGAAGTAATCAGGATAGGCCTCTGCTACGGCGATGACGTCTGGTATATACACTCCGTCTATGAAATCCCTGATCTCGTTTAGCCTCCACAGGAAGGAGGCCATCTTGTCCACTGTGGGATGCTCCGTCACCCCGCCGGCGACTGTGGCGCAGTTGTGGGGCATCTTGCCGCCAAAGATGGTTAGCATCTCGTGGGCCTTGCGCCTGATATCCAGGGCTTGCACATAGTGGGCGGTGGCCGCTCGATCCACCTCATCGGATAGGCGGTAGTCTCCCTCATAGCGCGGGGCAAAAGGCCCCAGCTCTCCCCGGGAGATGAAGCCCTTGATTGACTTGAGGGCAGGGTCGCTGCCCTGATAATCAGCGACCTTGGTCACGTCCACGTAGTCCAACGCGGCCAGGTGATAGAAGTGGAGGATGTGCGATTGGATGTAGTTAGAGCCGAGCAGTAGATTACGCATGATTCTGCCGTTGTCGGTTATCTTGTCGGCAATGCCGAAAGCACTCTCCAGGCAGAGGCTGGAGGCGGTGCCGTGGACCTGCGGACACACCCCGCAGATCCGTTGTGTGAGCTGAGAAGCGTCGCGCGGGTCCCTGCCCTTGAGAATAAGCTCAAATCCTCGAAACAGCGTGCCGGTGCTTCTGGCGTCCTTGACCTCGCCGTCCTCGACCATAGCCTCGATCTTGAGGTGCCCCTCTATGCGCGTGACGGGATCTATTACTATCTTGCCCATGTTAAGCTGTACCCCTTCCTCATTCAGCCCCTATGTTGGGCAGAGCGTCGTCGGTGATCTTCTCGTATACGGGTGCGACCACATCTGGGAAGGTAGGCTCTACACACCCTATGCAGGGTCCCCCGCTCCCCACACACCAGTTTGTCCCGTGGTTCCACAGCCGAATGGGACAATCCGCATGAGTCACAGGTCCCTTGCATCCCAGTTCGTACAGGCAGAACGGGTCACTAAGCTTCTTGGCGAACTTGCCCTCGTCGAAGGAGGCCCTGCGTGGGCAGTTCTCATGGATGAGTTGGCCATAGAAGGCTTTGGGCCGAAGGTACTCATCGAGGTCCCCCTCTTTGGGAAGGCCCTGCAGAAGAAGGGTGGCAACCGTGCCCACAAACCAGTCCGGGTGAGGTGGGCAACCTGGGACATTGATGAGGGGTGTCTTGATACCTTCGTTGGAGAATACCTGGGGGACACTCACCGACTCGGTGGGATTGGGACTCCCCGCCGGTATGCCTCCGAAGGCTGCGCAAGTGCCTACCGCGATGACGGCCAGCGCATCCTGACCAAGCGATTTGACCCATGAGTGCATGGAGATCCCTTCTCCGTGCCTCTCACCGATCATGGCGTAGGCTCCCTTGGCGGCCAGAGGTATGGACCCCTCTACCACCAGGATGTACGCCCCTCTGGACTCCCGATGCGTCCTTTCCAGTTCCGCCACCGCGGGATCGCCGGCGCCCGCCATGAGAGTGGGGTGAAAGCGGACGTTCAGGTGCTTCCCCGGGACGATCTCGTCCACCAGGATATTCCTCAGGCTCGGACTGACCGAGTTGAGCAGCGACACTGAACAGCCCGAACAACCGCCCCCCTGAAGCCAGAGTACGGGGTATTCTTCAGTTTTGGACTTTGCCATTTATCGCGTCTCCTATTCATGATGCTGCGGCTCCAGCCGCAAGTCTTCCCTGAGCATCCTGCGCGGACCTCCATGTCGGCTGGTGGACCAATCCTTGGCCGGCATGATCTCCAGCAATTGGTCTAGTCGTCCCTGCGCCTTGAGGCGATCATAGATCAACTGCCAGGCGCAAGGTACTTCAGGATCTATCTCACATTTGCCTTCCTGCGATCCTCCGCAGGGCCCGTTGAGCAGGCTCTTGGCGCAACGGGCGATGGGGCAGATGCCCGCTGTGAGGTGAAGAATGCAGTCACCGCAGGCGGCGCAGCGTTCGGTCCACAACCCATGCTCCTCGGGGAGACCAAGAAACGTGGTGTTGACCGCGGGCGCCACCCGTGCTTGAGGGAATCGCTCCACGATCGCCTGGACCCCGATCCCGCAGGCCATGGAGAGAATCAGGTCGTGTCTCTCAACCTGGTCCCTCACAGCGTCCAGAAACTCCCATTCGCACTGCCTCTGCACGGTGGCTTCGTCGATGACCTTAGGGTTGCCATCGATCTTGGTGGCCATGCGCAAGCTGGAGGCCAGGATGCCCACCTCCTTCTCTCCGCCTGTAAAGCATACGGTGACACAGGTGCCACACCCGAGGACCAGTATGCTGTCGTGATCTGCCACCAGTTGCTTGATCTCCTCCAGGGGTTTCTGCTCGCCGACGATCATGGACTGGCTTCCCTTTCTCGCACAGGGCTTGGGCCCAGCGCCCTGACCCTCTCCGTCATGCCAGCGGCCAGCTCCGCGAACTCACGGCCCATGGCCGATGATACGAAATGCATCTCCAGGCGCTCAGCTCCCAGGCCAATGTTGGCCAGAAGACCCTTGACATAGACTACCCTGCGCTCGGCTCTCAGATTACCCTCCAGGTAATGACAATCGCCTACCAGTCAACCGGCCACCAAGACGCCATCGGCTCCCTGTTCGAAAGCCTTCAAAACGTGGAGTGCGTCGAGCTTCCCAGTGCAGGGCAGCCTAACGATTTTGACGTTCGTCGGGTACTGCACGCGCAGCGAGCCGGCAAGGTCAGCAGCCGCATACGCGCAGTAGTGACAGCAGAAGGCGACAATCTGTGGCTCGAAGTCGTTCATCGCTCCTTCTCAAGCAGGCTGTAACTGGTCGGCAAGTAGGGCTTGCGCTTCCGCCGTCAACTGTTCGTCTCGATAGTGCATTAGCTGGATAGCCTTGGCCGGACACTCCGCAGCACATGTGCCACAGCCTTGGCAGGCAGCGATTTCGATGCGGGCCGCTCCCAGAACCCCGCCTGCTCCCCTCAACGCAGGGTCGATCACGGGCACGTTGTAGGGACAGACTCGCACGCAGGTTAGGCATGCCGTGCATTTTTCCGGCTCTACCACCGCGACTATGCCGCCTGCCCGGAGAGTGTCTTGGCTCAGAATCGTCGCGGCGCGCGCCGCCGCCGCCTGCGCCTGCACGATCGATTCTTCGAGGGACTTGGGATAATGTGCAGCCCCAGCAACGAACATACCCTCGGTGACGAAATCCACCGGCCTCAGCTTGATGTGCGCCTCCAAGAAGAAGCCGTCCAGGCCACAGGGCACCTTTAGAAGCGAGCCGAGTTCCCTGGCTCCTTGGGCCGCAACCATGCCTGTGTTGAGAACGACCAGGTCTGGGCTGACTTTGATCTCCTCAGCCAGGACAGGCTCCCAGAACCGCACCTCCAGGCCACCATCCGCTGTCACCTGTGGTAGTCGGGAGTCATTGTATCGGGTGAAAATGACGCCTTCTCGGAGCGCTTTGCGGTAGTGTCTCTCCTGGAACCCATAAGTTCTCATGTCCCTGTGCAGGATGTGGACTGCGGCTTCAGGGTTTGATTCCTTGATCTTCAGCGCGTTCTTGATGGCTCCTGCACAGCAAACCCGGCTACAGTACTTCGTGCCCGGGCCCACACAGAGGATCATCAGCACGTTCTGCAACTCGGATACGGCCTGGGGATCGTCGGCCACCATCTGCTCAAACTCCTGCTGGGTGAGGACCCGCTCGTCCTGGCCGTAGAGGTACTCGTCTCCCCGGTATTCCTGTCCTCCCGTGGCCACAATGACCGCGCCGTGCTCCACCATGCTTTCCTCTCCAGCGCTGCGTATTCGGGAGGAGAAGTTGCCCACGAAGCCAGATGTTTCCAGTAGCTCGGAGTCTCTGTGGACGGTGATGAGCTGGTGACTCTCCACCTGGTCAATGAGATTGCGGAGATAGGCTTGGGGATCAAGACCATCCAGGGTGTAGTGGAGCTTGCGCAGGTTCCCGCCAAGGTGAGCGGAGCGCTCAAGGAGGTGCACTGGGAAACCCTGATCAGCCAGAGAGAGTGCAGCGTTCATGCCCGCGACACCACCGCCAATGACCAGGGCCGAGTGATGTAACCCCAGATCGACCTTGCGCAGGGGCTCGAGAAGCGCTGCCCTGGCCACGGACATACGCACCATCTCCTTGGCCTTCTGCGTAGCCCTATCCCAGTCGTGGGAGTGCACCCAGGAGCACTGGTTGCGTATGTTGGCCATTTCAAAGAGATGCTCATTCAGGCCGGCCTGGCGAATGGTGTCCTGGAACATTGGCTCGTGCGTGTGGGGGGTGCAGGAGGCCACCACGACGCGGTTGAGGCTATGCTCGGCGATCCTTTTCTTGATCAACTCGACGGAGTCTTGCGAGCAGGTGTAAAGATTGTGCGTAGCATGGACTACGTGAGGAAGGGTGCGAGCGTATTCTGCCACGCCAGGCACATCGAGAAAGCCGCCGATGTTGGACCCGCAATGACAGACGAATACTCCTATGCGCGGCTCTTCTTGAGACACATCAAGCTCGGGCGGATACGCTTTCTCTTTGGTGAGCGTGCCCCTCACGCCTGCCAACAGAGTCTCGGCCTGACTTGCGGCGGCGCTTGCCTCCACCACCGTCTCGGGGATGTCCTTGGGTTCGACGAAGGGGCCGCAAGCGAAGACGCCTGGCCGGCTGCTTTGCAGCGGAGCGAAGCCGGTTGTCCTGCAGAAACCATAGCCATCCAGGTCGATGCCGAGGCTGTCCCCCAGCTTCCTCACCTCCGGAGACATCTCCATCCCCACGGAAAGGACAACCAGATCGAAGCTTTCCTCCTGCAATTGGCCATCATCGCCGTAGTACCTGACGATGAGGTTCTTAGACGCGGGGTCCTCCTTGAGCGTGGAAACGCGGCAGTAGGTGTACTTGATTCCATACTGTTCCTGGGCCCGCCGGTAGTACTCCAGATAGCCTTTGCCGAAGGCTCGCATGTCCATCATGAAGACGTGGATTTCTGTGTCTGGCTCATGCTCGCAAGCCATGATCGCCTCTTTGGTGGCGTACATGCAACAGACGGACGAGCAATAATCATGGCTCTGATCGCGCGAGCCGATACACTGCAGGAAGGCTATCCTTCGCGGGCGTTCGCCATCGGAGGGGCGCTTCACGTGTCCTTCCGTGGGACCGGACGCGGAGAGAAGCCGTTCGAATTGAATGCTGGTTACTACGTTGGGGAACCTACCCAGCCCGAACTCCTCAGAGAGTCGCGCATCGTAGGCCTGGAACCCCGGCGCCAGAAGAACAGCGCCCACGTTGAGTTCTCGTATCTCCTCAACGTCACTGTGGTTCACAGCCCCCGCTTGGCAGGCATACACGCACGCCAGGCATTCGGAGCAGATACCACACTGGAGGCACCGTGCCGCCTCTGCCTGGGCCATCTCGTCGGTATAACCCAGTTCCACTTCCTCAAAGCTCAGCCTGCGTTCCGCCACCGGCCGCGAGGGCACACCCAGCCGTTCCCTGCGAGAAAGCTGCAGTTCACGCATTCTGGCTTCCGCCTCCTCCTGCGCCATCTGCACCACCGGTAGGGGAGGCTTGAGGGGCAGTACCTCCTCTCCCGAGAGGTGGTGATGGATAGACGAGGCAGCCCTGTGGCCGTCGGCGACGGCGTCGATGACGAAAGCGGTGCCCGAGATGGCATCGCCGCCGGCAAAGACGCCCGGACGGTCGCAGGCCAAAGTCTCTGGGTCGACGACGATGGTGCCCCAGGTGGTGGTCCTGATCAGGCTGTCCTCAGGGATGAAGGAGAGGCCCGCTGCCTGGCCGATGGCGAAAACCACATTGTCGGTGGGTATGGTGTGTTCCGTCCCCGGGATAGGGACCGGTCGGCGACGGCCGCTCTCGTCGGGCTCACCCAACTCCATGCGGGTGCACTCCATGGCTTTGACGCGGCCGTTTCCGTCGTCCACAAGGCGCACCGGGTTGGTCAACAGTTCGAATCGGATTCCCTCTTCTCGAGCGCTCTCCAGCTCTTCTCGACGGCACGGCATCTCAGCTTCGGACCGTCGGTAGACAATGGTTACTTCCTCTGCTCCAAGGCGAAGGGCCGTTCGAGCGGCGTCTATGGCCACATCACCCCCGCCGATCACGCTGACCTTCTTGCCTAGCTTGACCTCGCGTCCGAGCCTGACGTCACGCAGAAACCCGATGCTGATCATCGTTCCTTCTAGATCAGCACCTGGAATGGCCAGCCGCATTCCCTCGTGGGCCCCTACGGCCATGAAGATGGCGTTGAAGCCCTGGTCCATGAGCTCCTCGAGGTTCTCTATGCGGGTATTCAGCCTCAGTTCAACGCCGAGGTCGAGGATGTCGTCCACCTCTCGCTGTATCAACTCTGCAGGCAACCGATACTCGGGCACACCTACGCGCAACATCCCTCCTGCCACAGGCAGCGCCTCGGAGACGGTGACCCCATAACCCAGCCTGACCAAGTCTCGAGCCGCCGTGAGGCCCGCAGGGCCAGCACCAATGATGGCAATTCGCTGCGACCTCGTGCGCGGCACGGGATCGACAGGGGTTCTCGGTGTGGAGTAAACCTTATCCGTGACGAATCTCTTCAGTGACGCGATGGCCACAGGCTCATCCACCAGCCCTCTATTGCAGGCATCCTCACAGCGATGGTTGCAGATCCGTCCACAGATCGCCGGGAAGGGGTTGTCCTCCTTGATGACTCGGAGAGCTTCTTCGTATCGCCCCTCCCTGATCAAGGCAATGTAGCCTTGAGCTCTCTGCCCGGTAGGACAGGCGTCCCGGCAGGGAGCCATGCCCAGCTTATCGATGGCAAAG
>DATEXS010000140.1:0-2172 GCA_035256725.1 Anaerolineae bacterium | reverse complement strand
GAATATCTCCAAAGCACCCGTGTGATCGGGATGACCGTGGCTGATCACTACCTGATCCACCGCCCTGGCATCTATGCCCAGCAGAGACAGGTTGTGAGGCAGAGCCACTGTGGAAAACCCAGCGTCCAACAGTATCTGCGGCCCTACTTCACCGAGCCGGATGTGCACCGAGAAGCCGTGCTCGGCCAACAGAGGTTCCTTCGCCGCCCCGTACCTGTCTATGCCGGGAGTGGAACTCAGCAAGAGATCGGAGTAGTTGTCCACGACAATCGTGATCGCTACGTCCTCGGTCTCCCCCAGCGGCATGATCACCTCCTCCTCCAGGTTACCCTCCCGGAGGATTAAGACATCATACCACGTGCACAGCGCCCGGCACAATCAGCAGCTCAAGGCCATTGCGAAGGTTTGGAACCTTTGCAATGGCCAGCATGAACCTCCGGGAGGGTCCAGGGTGAGCCTCAGGCACCCCTTGGCAAACACAACCGTCACCTCCCGGCCTCTCTGTTGTATTCGCCGCCTGACTAGGCTATAATGGAGGTGGAGGCTGGATCCCCACCCGTTGCTCAACCGGCCTATGCTCGCCATGTGGGGTACGACCATGCCAAGCCGCGACAGAAGAACCATAATCTATTACCTCATCTCCCTCCTCCTGGTGGCCTTCTCTTGGCTGCCACCCACCCGGGCGCAGTCCGAAGCCCAGGTCGACGTACTGACCGTCGAGGGTGCCATCACTCCCATTGTGGCCAGCTACATAGACCGAGGCATCAAGACAGCACAGGAGGACGGCTCGGCCTGCTTGATCATAGAGCTCAACACCCCGGGTGGCTCGGTCCAGGTCACGGAAGAGATCGTCCAGGCCATGAAAGCGGCCACCGTACCCATCGTGGTCTACGTGCAGCCCCAAGGAGCCAAGGCTGCCTCGGCCGGGACCTTCATCACCCTGGCCGCCCACCTCGCTGCCATGTCTCCCAACACCCGCATTGGGGCTGCCCACCCGGTGGACATGTCGGGGCAAGAGATGTCCGAGGCGGTGGAGGCAAAATCGGTCAACGACGCGGTGGCCATGGTTAAGGGCCTGGCCATGCCTCGCGGTCCCGAGGCCGTCGCCTGGGCAGAGCAGGCGGTGCGCGAAAGCTCGTCCATCACTGGGGAAGAGGCCCTGGACCTGGGCGTCATCGACCTCACCGCGCCCGATCTGAACGCCCTGGTAGAGGCTCTGGACGGCCGGGAGGTGCTGGTGGGCGAGCAGTCGGTGACCCTGGCCACCCAGGGCGCGAGCATCAATCGCCTTCCTATGAACAGTGTTGAGGGCTTTCTCCACACCATCACGGACCCGAACATCGCCTTCCTGCTCATGACTATCGGTCTGAACGCCGTCATCTTCGAATTGTCGCAACCAGGTGGCTACGTCACAGGGGTCGTGGGCGCCATCTGCCTGGTTCTGGCGCTCTTCTCCCTGGGCGTACTCTCCGTAAACTGGACAGGCCTGGTTTTCGTCGCCCTGGCTTTCATCCTGCTCATCGCCGACGTGAAGGCCCCTACCCATGGCATCCTGACCGTCCTGGGCGTGATATCCTTCATTCTGGGCTCCATGATCCTGTTCAGTTCTCCCTTTGCCCAGGTCTCCCTGCATCTGGTCGTGGCCGTGGCGCTCACCACAGGCGTCTTCTTCGCCTTCGTCATCGCCAAGGTGTTGGGGATTCAACGGCGCCGGCCGATTACCGGCATAGAAGGACTGGTGGGCCAACTTGCGGTTGCCCGCTCGGATCTGGATCCTGAAGGCACCGTTTTCCTCAAGGGTGAGTTGTGGCAGGCGGTGGTCAGCGAAGGCTCGGTAAGAAGGGGGGAACAAGTAGAGATCGCAGAAGTCAGCGGCTTCAAGTTGAGAGTGAAGAAGGTGACCCGAGAACCCGCTCCCAAGTAGCTCGTTGGTCACGATACTGAGAGGACAAGGAGGAAAGAACCATGGGAGGCTTATTGGAGTTGTTCACAGGCCTGGGTTTCAGCGCGCTCGTCGTCGTCCTGCTGTTGGTAGCGTTGCTGAGCTCAGCCGTCAAGATCGTGCAGGAGTACGAAAGGGGAGTGATCTTCCGCCTGGGCCGCCTGGTAGGCCCCAAGGGACCGGGCCTGTTCTTCATCATCCCTATGGTGGACCGCATGGTCAAGGTCGAT
>DATEXS010000139.1:0-6721 GCA_035256725.1 Anaerolineae bacterium | reverse complement strand
GAACGGCACATCGTCGTGCCCATAGGAGAGTGCCACACCATGCATCCGTTGTTGTGGGATCTGTTCTCCTCGTTGGAGATAGATTTCCCCGATCTGGAAAGGGTATCGCTCAGAGCCGGCACCTCAACAGGAGAGCGGCTGCTCATACTGGAGACAACTGGCGACGTGGCGCCGGGCCTGGAGGTGGATCTGCCCATCTCCTGTGTGCTCCTGCTGCCGGACGGCACACCGGTCACGTACGTAGGAGAAAGTTACGTTACGGAAACAGTGTCCGACAGGTCCCTGCGTATCTCCGCCACTAGCTTCTTCCAGGTGAACACGTCGCAGGTGGAACAACTGCTCGCCGCCGTGACTCGGTGTGCAAACCTCCAGGGGGACGAGGTCCTGCTGGACCTGTATTGTGGCGTAGGAACCTTTGGGCTCGACCTGTCCGACACTGTGGCGAAGGTCATTGGCATCGACACCAGCGACTCCGCCATCGAGGACGCGCGATACAACTCTCAGGGTACGACCAACGTGCGCTTCCTGCAAGGCACCGTTGAGGAACAACTCCCCTCGCTAGAGGATTCCATAGATCTGGCGATCGTGCACCCGCCTCGACAGGGACTCAGTAAGTCGGCACTTGCCGCCCTCGTCGCGCACGCGCCACCCAAGGTCATATATGTCTCTTCCGACCCTGCGACGCTGGCCCGAGACATCGATAGAATGGTGCAGTCGGGGTATGAACTCCTCGAAGTCCAACCAGTGGACATGTTACCGCAGACCTACCATCTCGAGACGGTAGCACTGCTGCGGCTCCACTCAACGTGAGACTAACAACCCAGGGAGGATTGTCTGCATCGGCGCCCTTGCGCAGTGCGGGCCCCCGCAGCGGAGAGCGGGGCGCACCGCGCCCAATCAGGCTTGGAGCCAGGACGGCGGAGGCAACGAATGGCCATCAGACCCCTCGCCCCCAGCAGCGACCCTGTGCTGAGACACAAAGCAAGAAAGGTACGAGACTTCGGCCCATCGCTGCAAGAACTCATCGACGACATGGTAGATACCATGCACCACGCACCGGGAGTCGGGCTGGCCGCACCTCAAGTCGGGGTCTCCCTACGGGTCGCTGTCATCGAGTTGCCTGAGGATGAGAATGAAGAGGAAGAGATCCCGGACCCCAACCGCGGCAAGCTGATTGTCATCTGCAACCCCGAGGTAGTGAAGAGTTGGGGCGAGGAGGAGCAGCAGGAAGGGTGTCTCTCCATGCCACGATACGTTGGCGACGTGACTCGAGCGACGCGCGTCGTGGTCAAGGCCCAGGATCGCCGGGGCAAGCAGATCCGCATCAGGGGCGAGGGACTCATGGCGCGAGTGCTACAACACGAGATCGACCATCTGAACGGCATGGTCTTCGTCGATCGCGTGGAGAGCCTGGACAAGCTGTACCGGATCGAACCCGCTGACGACGACGCCACTGACCAGGAGGAACCAGCAATCGGCTCCTAGGTGCCGATCAGAACCAGAGCAAAAGCTCCGCAGTCTTCTCCAAGATGAGGTCTGCCCCAGCTTCCAGCAGATCCTTGCGCTCCCCGAAGCCACACAGAACCCCCACGGCGAAGGTGCCTGCCTCCTTTGCCGACACCATATCCACCGCAGTGTCGCCCACCATCACACACTGTGACGGCGACAAGCCCAGCGAATTGACCGTGTGCCGGATGGGCTCTGGGTGCGGTTTCAGCCTCGAGGTATCCTCCCTGGTGGTCACCACCTCGACAAGACGCTGCAGTTCGAACTGCCGGAGGAACGCAAGGGCATCAACTCGTGAGCGCGTGGTGACTACACCTAAGCGGTAGGATGGGCGCAGAGAGCGGAGGGTCTCCAGAACACCGTCTACGGCAACGAACCGACCCTGAGTCCGCAGCCCTCGAACATGACGCAGTCTGTCACCTATGGAAAAGACGTTATCGTCCAGTCCCACCGCGTCCAGCAGCGAAATAACTGCGTTGATCGGACCCTCCGCGGCGAGCAAGACCCGTCGCAGTAGTGGCCTTGGATCATCGCCAACGAGCCCCCGCGACCACCTCTCCAGCCTGCCCGCCCAGGTCTCCAGGAAAGCATCATCGGTGTCAATCAGCGTGCCGTCGAGGTCGAAGAGGACGGCCTTGGTCCTGGCCCGCACCTTCAGGAAGGCAGGGTCATCAGGAGTCAGCATCGCCTTGCTCGGTCATGCCCCCCTTGGGTCGTTCAAGGCAAGTCTCCCCTTCGGGAGGAGGCGCCTCTCCCGGCAACTCGGCAGGGGCCTCCACCTCCGTAAGCTTGCTGTGGAGATACTGACCAAGCACCCTGAGAGTTCCGAGGACTGGTGCAGCGAGGAAGGCACCCGCGATACCCCCCACGGCATAACCACCGATGGCCCCCATCAGCACAACTAGGGGATGGATTTTCACACTGCCTCCGATGATACGTGGTGCGAGGATGTTGTTCTCCACCAGCTGGATCAACGCGTACAGTCCCACGACCAACAAGGCAAACCACCCATTCCCAATGGGCAGATGGGCCGAGCCCTGGAAGTAGGCAACAGCGACGGCGGGGATACAGGCGAGGATGGGGCCAATGGTGGGAACCACCTCCAGCACACCGGCCAGTATACCCAGCAGTAAAGCGTTCTTCACCCCTACCAGCCACGTGAGTGCCCCGGTCATCACCCCGACGGTGAGAGACAGAAGCAGCAGCCCCCTGAAGAACGAGTCCCAGACCGCACCCACGTTGGCACGCAACGTGTCAGCCTCACTCCGGTATTCTGGAGTCACCAGCCCATCGAAGAGCCTGGCGATCTGGTCGGCATCCTTCAGGAGCCAAAACGAGATCACGAGAATGAAGATCAGCCACACGAAGGTGGAGGCAAAGCCCGACGCCAAACCAAACGCGATGCCCAGCATCCCCTCAGCTGAGCGAGAGGCGAACCCTGAGACGAGCTGTATGAGACTATCCTGCAGCTTGTCGAAAACGTCGGACAGTTCGATGGAGTATTCGAAGATGGTAATAGTCTGGTACGAAGACATGATGCGCAGCATGCTCTCATAGATGCTCTGCAAATCGACGTTGATAGAGGAAATCTGCTGCACAGCTATCGGCACCAGGATAGAGGCAGCAACAGCCAGGACCAGGAGAAGGAGTAGATAGGTGACCAGCGTGGCTTTGGTCCTAGACAGTCGGAGTCTCATCAAACGCCCCACAACCGGGCCTACAAGGTATGCCAGAAGACAAGCCAGGACTACCGGTGGCAGAAGGATGCGAATCCGATAGACCAATAACGCTCCTGCCGCGATCAGGCCGACAACGACCCAGCGCTTGGTTGTCTCACTCCACGGTTTGGACACGAGTCGCCTCCCAAGAATGGCGGCAGGTGCTAGACGCGCCCCAGCCGTCTATTGATCAGCTTGATGAACTCCACGATGACCAACGGCATCAGGCCCAGGCCAATCACCACCGCCCAGTCCTGCACCCCCAGCGGCATGGTCTTGAAAATGGGCTGAAGGAACGGCACGTAGATGACTGCCAACTCGCTTAAGATGACAGCACCGAAGGCCGCCACCAACCAGCGATTGGTGAAGAGACCGAGCTGGAATATCGAGTACTTGTTGCTCCGCACGTTGAAGGCGTGAACGTTCTGCGCGAAGATGGTCGTAGAAAAGGCCATCACTCTCGCCCTCTCGATGCCGCCGCCCACGACATAGTACTCGAGGGCGAAGGCTCCCAGGGTCAGCAGGCCAATAACCAGGCCCTGGAAGCTCATCATCGCAGCCATGCCTTTGGTGATCACTCCTTCAGACGTCGGCCGCGGAGGTCTCTCCATGCCGCCTGGTTCGGCGGGTTCCACTCCCAGCGCGAGGGCCGGAAGGCTGTCGGTGGCCAGGTTGACCCAAAGGATCTGGATCGGCAACAATGGCAGGGGCATCCCCATCAGAGAGGCCAGGAACATGGCCAACAACTCGCCGATATTACACGAGAGGAGGAAGTGGATGAAGCGACGGATATTGTCGAAGATGGCACGCCCTTCCTCCACAGCGGCAACGATGGACGCGAAATTGTCATCTGTCAGAATCATATCCGAGGCTTCCTTGCTCACATCGGTGCCCGTGATGCCCATGGCGATGCCGATGTCGGCCTCCTTCAGCGCGGGCGCATCATTGACTCCATCGCCAGTCATGGCCACGATGTGACCCCTGCTCCTCCAGGCTCCCACGATGCGAAGCTTGTGCTCTGGTGAGACCCGTGCATAGACCCTGATCTTCTCCACCGTCTCCGCCAGTTGCTGGTCCGTGACCCTGTCGAGTTCCTCACCGGTCAAGGCGATATCGCCGTCTCGGTAAAGCTCCAGTTCCCTGGCAATAGCCACCGCGGTGTCCCTGTGGTCCCCGGTGATCATCACCACTTCCAGCCCCGCGCGCCTCGCGATGGCGATCGCCTCCCTGGCCTCCGGCCTTGGGGGATCCTTCATCGCCAAGAGAGCGGAGAAGACCAAGTCCTCCTCTACCTGCTCCACAGTCGGTTCATGCATGCCCTCATCCAGGTTCCTGTAGGCCACGGCCAGAACTCGCATCGCCTCCCTGGCGAACTCGTTGTTGAGAGCCAGCAAACGCTCCCTGTCCTCCGCACTCGCCGGCCTCACCTGGCCATTCTCCTGAATGCGCGTACAGAGGCCAATCACCACGTCGGGAGCTCCCTTCACATAGGCCGTCGTCTGCCCCTCAGGTCCCCTCCAGATCGTGCTCATCCGTTTTCGATTGGAGTCGAAGGGCAGCTCCATCAGCATCCGGTTCTCCTCCTCAAGATCGCTGCGCCAGACGTCGGCTTTGGCTGCCGCAGTCAGAAGAGCACCCTCCGTGGGGTCACCGATGATCCCCCACCTGGCCCCGTCACCGCGGTCGATCCTCAGGCTGGAACTGTTGCAGAGAACGCCAATCTTCAAAGCCAGCTCAAGCTCGGCGTCATCCCGGCTGATCGGCCGGCCATCCGCTCTGAACTCACCTTCGGGCGCATAGCCATCGCCGGTGACATCGACGATTCTGTCCAGGAAGCCGATCTTACGTACGGTCATCTCGCTCTGGGTCAGAGTGCCCGTCTTGTCTGTGCAGATCACCGTAGCGGAGCCCAACGTCTCCACCGAAGGTAGCTTCCTGATCAGGGCATTGCGCTGCACCATGCGCCGCACGCCCAAAGCCAGCGCGATGGTCACCACTGCTGGCAGCCCCTCCGGGATAGCGGCGACCGCCAGGCTCACTGAGGTCAGGAACATCTCCACCAGGGCAACCCCGCGCCACAACCCCAGGGCAAACACAACAGCCACGATCACCAGACAGGCATAGACCAGAAGCTTCCCCACCTTATCCAGTCGCTCCTGAAGGGGTGTCTGCTCTCGACCCATGGTCTGGACCAGGTGCGCGATTCTCCCCAACTCGGTCTTCATGCCCGTACCCGTCACCACGGCGGTTCCTTTGCCGTAGGTGACCACGGTACTTGCATACACCATGTTGCGGCGGTCTCCCAAGGAGGCACCTTCCGGCAGAACGACATCAGCGTCCTTCTTCACAGGGACAGACTCCCCTGTCAGAGACGCCTCATCCACCTGGAGCAGGTGATCCTCCAAAACCCTGGCATCCGCCGGCACCAGATCTCCCATCTCCAGTCTGATCACATCACCGGGCACCAGTTCCTCGGCGGGGATACTCCGCACTTCGCCGTCACGAACCACCCGCGCCAGCGGAGCTGCCATTTTCTTCAGGGCCTCCAGGGCGCGTTCTGCCTGATACTCCTGGATGAAACCCAGGACGCCGTTGAGAACGACGATGACCAGAATCGCTATCGCATCCAGCCATTCCTGGAGCAGGCCCGAGACCACAGCAGCGCCGACGAGCACCAGGATAATGAACCCAGTAAATTGGCCAGCGAACTGCCGCCAGGCGGGGACGCCCGCCTCTTCTTCCAGACGGTTGGGACCATACTCTTCCGACCTCTGCGCCGCCAATTCAGCAGGCAGGCCACGCTGAGCATCGCTACCCCAGAGTTCCAGCACGGCCTGTGCCGGTAGCGCGTGCTCACTCAAATCACTCACAAGCTCCTCCCCAAACAGCGGAAGGCGCCATCACCCCTCCGCGGTGTCTCCATGGCGCCTCCATCTTTCGCTACCTGATGGTCGAACGACGCAGTTGTGAACCGAGTGCGCCGCTACCTACTCCTTCGAGGATACTGCCCTTCACGTCTCGACGACTGAGAGTCCCGCTTCGGGCTCGGCTTCTTGTCCATGGCTCTGGCCTCTTCCGGAGTCCAGCCTTCCAGAACGGCCCGCCTGGACAACCTGATCTTGTGTTCCGCATCGATGTCCACAACCATGACCATTAACTCGTCACCGACCCGGACCACGTCCTGCACGCTGGCCACATGGTAGTCGGCCAGCTGTGAGACGTGAACCAAGCCGTCCGTGCCGGGCAGTATCTCCACGAAGGCGCCGAAGTCGGTCACTCGCCTGACCGTGCCCGTGTAGATCTTTCCGATCTCGGGCTCTTCGGTCATCGCGCGAACCATCTCCACCGCCTTCCTGCTACCCTCCGCGTCAGTGCAGGCTATGATGACCGTTCCGTCATCCTCTACGTCTATCTTGACCCCGGTCTCTTCGATGATCCTGCGTATGGTCTTGCCTCCCGGTCCAATCACGAGACCGATTTTCTGCGGGTCTATCTTG
>DATEXS010000138.1:0-18823 GCA_035256725.1 Anaerolineae bacterium | reverse complement strand
CTGGTGGGGATGCAGGTCCGCGTCCCTGTGGTGCTGGCCTCCTTGCTGGTTTTGGTGGTGGTCCACCTGGGTCTGGTGGTGCCCAGTTCCCCGGCGCGGATCGGCGTCTTCCACTATCTGTGCCTTCTCTCACTGTCCATGCTGGGCGTTGAGGAAGCACAGGCTCTGGCCTACGGTATCGTCCTGCATTTCGTGGTGGTGCTCCCTGTCCTGGTGGCAGGACTGGCCTGCTTGTGGAGGGAAAACCTGACCCTGTACCGCCTGGTCGCGGAGGTGGATACAGACTGATGGAAGTCTCCGTCGTGGTGCCAGCCAGAAACGCAGCCCAGACGATAGGCGAGTGCCTGGAGGGTCTGCTGGCGCAGACCACACCCAGAGAACGTTACGAAGTGATCGTCGTAGATGACGGGTCCAGCGACCAGACCCGGGACGTGGTGGGGAGATGGCAGGTGAAGCTTCTGGCCCAGGAACACGCAGGGCCAGCGGCCGCCAGGAACCGAGGGGTGGCGGAGGCCAGGGGGACGATCGTGCTCTTCACCGACGCAGACTGCGTGCCTGCACCCGAATGGATCGACGAGATGGCTCGACCCTTCCAGAATCCGAACGTAGTCGGCGTGAAGGGGGCGTACCGCACCCGGCAAGGTGGGATCCTGCCTCGCTTCGTGCAATGTGAGTACGAAGAACGGTACGAGAAAATGGCCAGGCTCAAACAGATTGACTTCATCGACACTTATTCCGCTGGCTACCGGCGCGAGGTCTTTCTCAGCGCAGGCGGGTTCGACACCGTTTACCCCGACGCCTCTGTTGAGGATCAGGAGTTCTCCTTTCGTCTGGCGGAGCGGGGCTACAAGATGGTGTTCAACCCGCGGGCGGTGGTTTATCACCAGCATCCGGAGACGCTGAGGGCATACTTCAGGCGCAAGTTCAACATTGGCTACTGGAAGGTCAGGCTTCTGAGGAATCACCCCCAAAAGGCGATGCGCGACTCCCATACCCCCCAAACGCTCAAGGTACAAATGGCCGTGGTGCTTCTTTTGCTTCCCCTCCTGGCCCTCACCCTGGTCCGGTACGACCTGGCCTGGCTGGCCGGCTTGGCCGCCTCGGTTTTCTTGATCAGCGTGGTGCCTTTCACGGTCAAGGCACTGCGCAGGGACCTGACTATCGGGCTCCTTTCGCCCTTTTTCCTCTTCGTGCGCGCTGTGGCTCTGGGAGCAGGGATGATCAGGGGGGTCTGGGGCCTGGCGCTCCCCGGGGAGGGAACAGACCGAGATGCCTGAGCTGCCCGAGGTGGAGACCATCAGGAGGGACCTCAGCCCTCTGCTGGTGGGACGGACCATCACGGGGGTCACCGTAGGGTGGGAGGGCTGTGTGGATCGACCCTCGATGGCCAGCTTCTCCGAGCAGGTGGTGGGCCGTCGTATTGAGGCGGTGGGCCGCCGGGGCAAGTTCCTGCTGTTTGGCTTGTCGGGAGGCGTGTCGCTGCTGGTCCACCTGAGGATGACCGGCAGCCTGTTGATTAGAGAGCCCACGGACCCCTGGGAGACCCATGCCCGCCTGGTTTTTGCCCTGGACAACGGCAAGGAGCTCCGTTTCGCGGACGTCCGCAAGTTCGGTCGCCTCTACCTGTCGGAGTCCCCCGAGGAGGTTCTTGGGGAGCTGGGGCCGGAGCCATTGGGCGAGGGCTTCGACCTTGAAGCTTTTGGCCGTCTCTTCGAGAACCGCCGAGGCATGATCAAGCCGCTTCTGCTGAACCAGCGTTTCCTCGCCGGTCTGGGCAACATCTATGTGGACGAGGCCCTGTTCCGCGCCAGGCTCCATCCGCGTCGGGCGGTGGACAGCCTCACCCGCGAGGAGTTGGGCTGTCTCTACGATGCGATCCGCGGGGTCCTCCAAGAGGCGATTGCAGATCAGGGGACGAGCCGCTCCGACTACGTGCGGCCGGATGGAAGCGAGGGCAGACATCAGGACCAGTTGCTGGTCTCGGGAAGGGCAGGGGAGCCATGCCCTTGCTGCGGGACAGAGATAGAGCGGATCGTGGTTGGCGGCCGAGGTACCTTCCTCTGCCCACGCTGCCAGGCGGGGCCGGCCGATCGGTCTGGCTAGCTATCCTGAGCTGATCCCACAGCGCGAGGTGGAGGCTATTGCCGTAAGGGATAGCCCCTGCCACCAGCAGACACCTCAGTGTCCTTTGGCAATGGAATTGCCGCAGCTCCCCCACCAGGACGCACCCGTACCC
Organism: Anaerolineae bacterium; assembly: GCA_035256725.1. Lineage (GTDB taxonomy): Bacteria > Chloroflexota > Anaerolineae > UBA7937 > B3-Chlor > JAUVXJ01. Next base: position 16,587 of record DATEXS010000138.1, on the reverse strand, counting down.
GAGGGCGTATCCGCATCCTGGCCCAGAACTGGCGAGGTACATGGGCTTTCGCCCATATCTGGCGGCAGGGGCTATGAACTACTGGCTCCTTGTCTCCATACCTCCTTGCGCCACCGCCAATAGAGGGGCACCAGCGGTCTCCAGCCCAACTCTCTCAGCAGCCGATAGGGTATCAGGCGGCGGTTCTTGACCGCCCATCTCTTGGTCACTGCCGCTCTCAAACGGTCGGCGATCCAGGCGTCCAGCTCCCTGAACTGCTGGTCGCTGCTACAGCGACAGAAATGCCTGGTCCAGTCGCTCCCCCCCTTGTAGATGTAGGTCCGATTCACGCGGCCGATGAGCGACCGGAGGTCCGCCTTTCCGTCGTCAGTGCGTAGATGCTGGACGTCCAACTGCGGGTACTTTCTTTTGGCGGTCACCCTTCTGATGCGCCTCTTCAGGGAGTTGATGGCGAAGGGCCTGATCGACACGTCATTTCCCTTGATCGCGTAGCCCAGGAATTCGAACGCCTGTCCAGGCGGGATGATGGTACTCTTCTCCGGGCTATGGGCCAGGCCCAGTTCGCCAGCCAGGTGGCCTATACGCTCCAGGGACTGTCGGGCCAGGTCTTCGGTCTCGGCGAAAACCACGATGTCGTCGGCGTACCGTGTGTAGTGAAATCCGCCCTGTGTCATCGCCTCGTCGAGGGGTGTCAGATATAGGTTGGCCAGGAATGGAGTCAGTATGCCTCCCCTGGGAAGCCCGCAGGTCCGCGGCAGCAGCTTCCCGTCCCGGCGCCGCCCATTGTAGAGGTACTTCAGGTACAGGTCCAGCACCGATGGCTCGTCAGCGAGGAGGTCCTCAAGTTGTGCTGAAAGAGTGGTCAGGTCGACGTGGTCGAGGAACGCTCGGAAGTCCGATCTAACCACCCACCAATCTTGTTGGCTGTTGACCAGGGCCAGCACCCGGCCCACGGCGCCAAACTGGCTTCTACCCCGGCGGTAGGAATAGCATTGCTCGCTGAGCAGGTGATCTAAGCGCCTGTCGACCACTGTAGCCATGGCCTTCTGCACGATGGTATCGGCCAGGCTGGCCCGGCAGACCACCCTTTCGTCGGTGCGGCCTCTCTTGGCCTTGGCGTACTCGAAGAACGGGGCGAAGCCGTAATTGCCGTCGAGAAGATTTTCCTGAATGGCGCGTAGGTTGCTGGTCTCCTGGGTCAGGAACTGCTGCATGGTGATGCCGTCAGTTCCCGGCCGATAAGTGTACGTAGCGCTGCGGGTATCGTAATAGCGCTGGCGGTATGCTTCCAGTATCTCCCGTAAGTGGTCCAACCTGGCGATGGCAGGCATTAGACCCTGCTCGCGTCGGCGCCAGCGGTTCTTCCATTTGTAGTACTCGTTGACCAGCGACTTGAGGCCCAGCTCCTGCAAAACCGGTGTGGGGACCAATCGATAGTCGGCCTTGTTCCAGCGTTTGGTGACCGCTGCACGCACCCGATTGCGGATCCAGAAGTCGAGCTCCCTGAACTGATCGTCGAAGTCGCAGCGAGCGAAGTACCTGGCCCAGTTACGAGGCGTGTCTCCGGCGATCTCTCTGTTGACCTGGGCGATGACCTGGCGAAGGATGGCGCGGCCCTCGGCGGTACGTAATGCTTGGCGGACGGCTCGATGGGGGGCCTGGCGGTGGGTGGCGCCCCTTATCCGCGCCTTGAACTTCTGCATGGCGCGCGGACCTATCCTTATCTGCTGGCCATCGAACTCATATCCCAAGAAGACGAACCGACCTCGCGGCGGCAACAGTTGGCTCTTGCGGTCATTCAGGCTCAAGCCGACTGTCCCCACCTGGTCGGAGATGGCCTCTCTGACTCGGAGCGCCTGGGATTGGCTCTCCGCGAAGACCAGGATGTCATCGCAGTATCGGAGATACTGGTAGCCCTCTTCTTTCATCTGTTGGTCCAGCGGGGTGAGGTAGAGGTTGGAGAGGCAGTTGGCCAGGACCGTTCCCACCGGCACCCCCCTCTCGCGGGCCAAGACCTGTCCGCCCACCAGGCGGGGGGCCTTCACGTAGCTACGGTACAGGGCAAACACATCTTCATCATCGGGTAAAGCGCCCTCTAGTTGTGAGAGCAGGTGCTCGTGCTCCAGGTTTTCGAAATAGGAACTGATGTCTTCCTTGACCACCCAATGACGCCCTGCGTTGTGGTGCTTGACCACGAGGCTGATGGCCTCGTTGATGGTCGGCGCATCCTTGGCCAGACGGAAGGAGTAACAGCTGTCCTCCAGGCACGAGTCAAGCTGGGGCTCCACGATCAGGGCAATGGCCTTCTGAACAATAGTGTCCCGCACTGTCGCCGTGGAGACGGTCCTGGTGGTACCTCCAGCCAGAGTGATCTTTCTCTCCACAAAGGGGGAGAAAACATAGCTGCTGCTGATCAGACTGTCCCTGATATGACGCAGGTTGACATCCAACCGCTCGGCGAACTGGGCCAGGGTTTGGCCATCGCTGCCAGGGCGCAGCCTGGCACGGCCCGACCGGCGCCGGGATTTCTGCTGGTAGTGGGTGAACACCTTCGACAGGTGGTTGAGGTCAGCAACCTGGAGCAGGAGATCCATCTGCGCTGCCTTGGGAACAGAAAGCCAGGGTCTCAGAATCCCCGTTTCTCGCCCGCCAGAACGGAGCGTTGACCACGGGTCATTCCCGGCTAGCTCAGTCTGGACGGACACGGAACGAGGGGCTCGCCACCCTCGATGCTGGCACGTAAAGGACCCTACGTCGGCCGCCTGCGTTCGAAGGCCCGGTCTGCGGGCCGCGCCTGATCCTCATGAACGCCTGAAGCTCTTGTCTTCAGAGAGGACGGCGAGCCTCCTCGCGCCGCTCAGTGTATGCCATCTGACCGGCCTGGTCAAGCACGACGGCGACCTTGAAGCGAAACCGAGACGATGCTACAATAGTTGAGGGTGGAATGGGCGAGGGTCAGGGGGTAGGATGAACAAGAGGATAACGGATCGCTTTGCGCAGTTCGTGCCCACGGAGCTGAGCTTCGACGAGAGCCTGCTCAGCCGAAGTGAAAGGAAAGTGCTGAGCAAGATCATCGAAGCGTCGCGCTTCTTGGACCAGATCTTCCTCAGACAGGTTTCCCCCCACAGTCCGGAGTGGCTGGCTCGTCTGGAGGCCTCCAGCAGGGCCGAGGACAGGGAACTCTTGCACTACTTCCGGATCATGTATGGCCCGTGGGATCGTCTCGACCAGAACAGGCCCTTCATGGGCGATCAAGAGAAGCCCCTGGGCGCTGGCTTCTATCCACCGGACCTGACCAGGGATGAGTTCGAGGATTGGGTTAGACTGCACCCCGAGGAGGAGCAGGCCTTCACGAGCTACTACACCGTCATCAAGCGTGACGGCGACAGGCTGGTGGCGGTGCCGTATTCCGAAGCCTATGGGGAGTTCCTCGAACCAGCAGCCAAGTTGTTGGAGGAGGCTGCCGAGATAAGCGAGAACGCCTCCCTGGCCCGATTCCTGAGAAGCAGAGCGGAGGCTTTCAGAACCAACCAGTACTTCCAGAGCGACGTGGACTGGGTGGACATAAAGGATAGCGTCATCGATGTGACTATCGGCCCGTACGAGGTGTACGAGGATCGGCTGCTGGGCTACAAGGCGGCTTTCGAGGCCTTCGTCGGTATCAAGGACCCCCGGGAGAGCGAGAGGCTGGAGAGACTCATTGAATATCTGCCGGAGCTGGAGGCCAATCTCCCGGGCGCCGGCGAGTATGTACCCATGGAAAAAGGCACGAGCTCTCCGATCAGCGTTGTCAGCCAAGCGTTCTGTGCAGGCGAAGGTAATTCCGGCGTGAAAGCTGCGGCCTTCATCCTTCCCAACGACGAGCAGGTCAGGCAGGTCAAAGGGTCCAAGAAGGTGATGCTCAAGAACGTTATGGAGGCCAAGTTCCGGACTGGCACGGTCCCCACCGCGAGGAGGATTCTGGCGGAAGAGCAACAGTCGCTACTGGATTTCGACACTGTGTTCAACATCGTGCTCATGCACGAGCTGGCCCACGGCATGGGGCCGGGCTTCGTCACCAGGCCGGATGGGTCACAGACGACAGCTAGCCTGGCGCTAAAGGAGCAATACCCCACCCTGGAGGAGGCCAAGGCGGATCTCGCTGGGATGTGCAGCTTCTTCTATCTCATAGATAAGGGTGTCCTCTCCGACGTTCAGAAAACGTGCGTGAGCTATGCTGTCACCTTGCTCCGATCGATCCGCTTTGGCATAGATGAAGCGCATGGTAGGTCTGCCTTGCTGCAGATCAACTGGCTCCTGGAGCGCGCTGGCTTGGTGCAGGACAGAAGCCTGGGTAGGTTCCTGGTCGACCACGAGAGGACACAGGAGGGCATTCGGGAGCTCGCCAGGAGGGTACTGCTGCTTCAGGGAGAGGGCAGCTATAGCGAGGCCAGGGAGTTCCTGGACACCTATGGCGTGCTCACGCCGCCGTTGGAGGAGGCGCTGGCCCGCATGGCGGACCTTCCCGTGGATATCGAGCCTGTCTTCCCCATCGAGTCGATGATGCTAGAGTGGTGATGTCCGCGATTCTGGAGCGCTATCGGGCCCCCATTGTGGGAGTGCTCTCTGCACTTCTGGTGACCGCCGGTGCGGTCATCTATGTGCGGCGCCCCGCGTCACAGCCCATTGAGATCGTAGAACCCTCGCTAACCCCTGTGCCCAGCTCTGTTGAGCTGGCTGTGTATGTCACAGGCGCGGTGCAGAACCCCGGTGTGTACTATCTCCCTGAGGAGAGCAGGGTACAGGATGCACTGGAGGCCGCGGGTGGTCCAGCCGTCAACGCTGATCTGGACCGGGTGAATCTTGCCCAGAGGGTTCACGACGAGGATCAGGTCTACGTCCCAGAGGTGGGGGAGGAGGATCTTCCTTCGAGGGGCACTGGCCTGTCTCAGACATCGCTGGTGAACATCAACACGGCGAGCGCTCCAGAACTGGAATCGCTGCCCGGCATCGGACCAGTCTTGGCCCAATCTATCATTGAGTATCGCCAGTCTCACGGGCCCTTCGCCACCATCGAGGAGATCACGAATGTACCGGGCATCGGCCAGGGGGTATTTGAAGAGATAGGAGAACTGATCACAGTCAGGTAGAGTGCGTTCTCACTGCGTACTGTAACCAGGGCAGGGTTTGATTCAAACCAAATCGGTGGAGACGCCACGGCGTCCTGGTTGGGTTTGCAGCGGGACCTGAGTAGTTCAATGAAACAGGGCCTGGTCGCCCCTACGGATGGGGCGCGTGAACATCAGAGGGGAGGTTTGTAGCGAAGTGAACAAGTTGGAGGATATCGCTCAGGAGGCACTGGAGGCGCTGGAGGCACGCCATCGCATTCGGGAAGAGGTCCTGGACCGCTCCCGGCGGCTCATCCGCCACTCCGCCAACACCATCAGGGCTATCCACCGGGGAGAGTTCGAAAAGGCGAAAGAGATGCTGGATGAGGGCCGAGCTATGGCGGAGCAGTTCGGCTCGGAGCTTGCCGAGGAAAGCGCTATCTACGAAGCGGGCTATGTTCAGGACGCCTTGAAAGAGTATGCGGAGGCCTCCATTACCTACGCAGTGGTCCAGGGGCTGCCTCTTCCCAGCCCCGGGGAGCTGCAGATCGATTACCCGGCCTACCTTAACGGCCTGGGCGAGGCCATGGGCGAGCTGAGGCGCTCCATACTGGACCTCATGCGGGCCGGTGACCTGGTCAGGGCTGAGGAGTTGCTGGGGGTCATGGACGAGGTTTATGGTGTCCTGGTCACCGTCGATTTCCCGGACGCGATAACCAGAGGTCTGCGACGAACAACAGACATGGTGCGCGGTGTCCTGGAGAGGACCAGGGGCGATCTGACCATGGCGGTGCGCCAGCAGCGCCTGGAAGCGACTCTCAGAGAGTTCGAGGGCAAGGTCATCGATGAATTCGCCGCAGAGTGAGGTGTTGCGCGCCAGCGAGATCGCCAGCTACGCCTACTGCGCGCGGGGCTGGTGGCTGTCCAGAGTCCTGGGATATCGGTCCGCGCACGCTGAGAAGATGGCCTTGGGAGAGGAGGGCCATCTCAGTCACGGACGCACAGTCGTTAGCTTTCACCGGCTAGAGCGACTGGGTTACCTGCTGATGGGCCTGGGCGGCTTCCTCGGCCTGGTGGCGCTGCTGTGGTGGATCGCCAGCGCCCTGCCCGGGTGAACCCGTGCAGGCTCCGATCCTGGTTCTATTGTGCTGTTCCCTTCTGCTGTTGTTGACGGGGGCGATGCTGGTTCGGCGAGGTCGGGGGAAGTGGAGAGAGGCAGGACTTCCTAGGGGCAAGGTGGTCTATGACGACACGGGGGCCTGGCAGGAGTGCCCGACGCCACTCTTCTCCCGCGGCCATCTGCTTGCCGGCAAGCCTGACTACATCGTTGCCAGGGGCGAGTATCTCATACCGGTGGAGGTGAAACCAGGCCGGACAGCCGCGAGGCCCTACCCTTCCGACATCCTACAGTTGGCAGCCTACTGTCTGCTAGTCGAGGAGAACTACGACAGAGTACCTCCGTATGGCATCCTGAAGTACCAGGCGGCCACCTTCCCCGTAGAGTACACGCCACAGCTTCGCCGCCAACTGTTCGCTACCATGGAGCGGATGAGAAGCGATCTGCTCAGGGAGGAGGTCGTCCCCAATCATCACAACCCGCGGCGCTGTCGCGCCTGCGGCCATCGGGACCACTGCCAGGCCAGTCTGGAGCAAGCGGATCAAGGGTTGCCTACTCTAGGCTCTCCATGACCTGCACTGTGGCCTCTCGGGGAGTGCGCTCCTGGGTGAGGACGTCTTCCACCGCCACCTGCAGCGCTCGTGCTATTTTCTGGAACTGGGTTCCGGAAGGCCGGTAGAAGGCACTCTGGAGTTGGCTCTCCAGGAACTGCTCGTAGTCGCTGGGCCAGCCCACCAGCGGCAGCGAGGACCGCCGGGTAGGGAGGTGGTTAGCAGTCTCGCTCCACTGGGCCAGGTTCTCGGGCTGCATCAACCACTCTATCAGATCGGCAGCAGCCTCCTGCCTCTGGGGAGACTGGGCAATGATCACGAAAGCCCATCCTCTGCTCATGGTGGCTGGTACCCCGTTCTCCGTAGGCACGGCGGCGAAATCGGTGTCTTGCATGAGAGGGCGGCTGGCCAGGTATTGCCGCGAACTGATATGGCTGACTGTGATGTTGCCTCCAGTATAGGCTTTCCAGGAATCCTCCAAGCTGGCCAGTTCCAGGACGCCGGGCGGGCTGACTTCCCATTCTCTCAGTGCATCGTACAGGCGCAAGACGCGCTGAACGGCAGACTCGTCCAGCGCTGGTTCTCCCTGTTCATTGAGGAAGGGACCGCCCTGCGCCAGGTACTGGATCAGGAAGGTGTCGTTGACCAGGCCCCCCACTCCGGCGGCTGGGAAGGTGTAACTGATCGGTTCGGCGAACAGGTCAGCCCAGGTGGCGGGAGGTTCCTCCAGAGCGCCCGTGTAGTAAACCAGGTGCTCGATGTCCGCCTCGAACTGTATGCCGAAGAGTTCGTCGTCGAAGCTGCAAGCTTCGCGGGCGAAGGGGTAGAGGTCCTCAATCAATTGATCTGAGACCAGACCCTGCGGGGGTTGAGCCAACCCCTCGCTCACCAAGGGCTCCAGCTCGAAAGGGTCCACTATAGCCAGGTCTGGCAGTATCGTGGGTGCAGCATAGTTGGCATCGAGGAGAAAGCTGACCACACCGCTCTCGCCGTAGGCAGCCTTGGGGAGATATTCCACCTCGATGCTCGCGTTACTGTTGGAAAAGGCTTCGTACTGCGTCTGCAGGATGAGCTGGCTGGCATCGGCCTCACCAGGGGAAAACTGCGCTGGGCCCCAGACGGTTAGCGGGGCGGAGGGCAGTGACTCAACGGGTGTCGGGGTCCGCGAGGGAGCAGTCGGGGTGATAAGAGTGGAGATAGGGGTGGGGGTGAATTCCTCCCCAGGGCGGCTCGGAGTGGGAGATGGCATGTCACCGCATCCTGCCAGCGCGACGGCGGACAGCGCGACAACGGCCACCAGAAAAGCAATCAGTATCACTGGGCGTCGCACAGTGTTCGAGATCAAGGCTTGCTTCTCCTGAAGATAGAGTGTGCAATGCTGAGGCGACAAGTGCTTCTATTGTACACGACTTGCGGCCTGGTGGCCTACTTAGGCAAAAGGGCTGGTGGGGATAAGGCTGGTGAGCTTTGGATCGATTCTGAAGGGCTAACCGTCGAGTCGCGCCTGGAAGCGGTGGTTTTCTCCACAGCCATAAGCTATCATTGACACGAAGGAACACGAGGTCTACGCTGATGCTCAGAATTCCGGCCACTCTGAATGAGTTGAGAAGCCTCTTCAAGGCTCTCGACAGAGAAAGCCTGTCGGTAGACATCGAGGAGGAAACACGGTCCAGGTTGGCCGTGGTGGGTCCAGCAAACTCGGGCAAGTCCACGCTGGTCAATCTCCTTTTGGGAAAGCAAGTGTCACCGGTTACGGCGGTGCCGGGGACCACGAAGGAGGTGATTACCCAGCGTTTAGGGCCCTTCACCCTCACGGATACCCCTGGTTTCGGCGAGGTGGCCGGAGTGGAGAGGGGCGAGACCGCCCTGGCGGCGATGAGGGAGGCGGACCTGGCGGTGCTTGTCTTCGACGGGGCCGCTGGACTCCGGAGCGAGGACCACGAACTCTACCAGCGACTGAGGGCCGAGAAGATCCCCCTGGTCGTGACCCTGAATAAGATAGACCTCATAGGCAAGGACCTCCCACTGGTTGTCGCCGATGCCCAGGGTAAGCTGGGTGTCTCCGTGGTGCCTATCTCTGCCCGGAAGGGCACCAACGTGGCCACGATGCTGCTTCCCCGTATCGTAGAGATGCGTCCCGCCCTGGCCGTGGCGCTGGGCCGAGAGCTGCCCTTCTATCGCCGGAGGATGACCCGAAGCGTCATCCGTAGCGCCAGTACGCTTAACTTCCTCATCGGTATGGAGCCCATCCCCTTGCTGGACATACCTCTTCTTCTGGCCAGCCAGGTGCGGTTGACCTTGCGCATCGCCGCCATCTACGGTGAGGGCATGGGCACTGCCCGGGCCAAGGAGTTTATCTCCACCATTGGAGGCGGTATTCTCCTGCGGTTCGCGACGCAACAGGCGCTCAAGTTCCTGCCAGGCCCCGGGTGGATCATCTCGGGCTCCATTGCAGGGGCTGGCACCTGGGCTATGGGTCAGGTGGCGGTGGCCTACTTCGAGAGCAGGAGGGTGCTGTCGGCGACTCAGATGCGTGAACTCTACGGCAAACTCAGAAAGACGCGGCTCAGCACCCCCTTGCGAGTGCTCCTTCACGCGGCGCGTGGCTTGCCGTGGCTCATTCGTGGCCGCCTTCACCGCTAGTCCGAAAGCACAGTCGTGGCCAGTGTCGTCGCTGGCATGAAAGAACTTGACATCCGTGAGTAACGTCGTACTATTCATATTGTAAGCAACCGGTCACTGTTCGGCTGCTGAGCGACGGAACGATGAAGGTGTTTCTGTACGGGGACAATCGCGATCAACTGGACTACGACACGTTCGTCCTGCGCCAGGCGGGGCTGCAGCCTTTGGTCACGACTAGCAGCGACAAGCTGCTGGCGATGTGTCTCGAAGAGGCGCCAGATTTGATCATCCTGGAAACGACCTCGAAGGAGACGGATCTCCTGCCCCTGGTGGGCAGAGTACGGTCCGATTCGGATGCGGCCCTTATGGTCGTCTCCCCCCAGGGCGACGAGGAGCATGTGCTGGCGGCTTTGGACGTGGGAGCGGACGACTACTTGATCAGGCCCCACAGTCCTCAGATGTTGGTGGCTCGGGTCCGGGCGCTGGTCAGACGAGCTCAGCCGGTGCCTCTCTCTGCCCTGGGGCCGATTGCCGTACAAGATCTGACCCTGGACCCGGAGCAGCACGTGGTTACCACTGGTGACGGCTCTGTCGTGAGGCTGACCAACATGGAGTTCCGACTGCTGTTCCTGTTGATGAGGAACCCCGATCGGGTGATCCCCACAGAGACCATCGTGGAGCGGGTGTGGGGCTATGGTGGTGTCGGGGAGGCTACTCTGGTCAAGAATCTGGTCAGCCGCGTACGCCACAAGGTTGAGGCGGATCCAGGGCACCCTCGCTACGTGAAGACTGTGCCGGGCATCGGCTACTCCTTCTCCTCAACCCAGAGCCCGGAAACCACCTAGCTATCTCCATCCCTGGACCTTCCCCCTCCGTTCGCGAGCCTGGTACCAAACTGATACCCGTGAGACATCTCTTACACCAAGCTGTTGCTCTCCTGCGACCTCTATGGTGCCCTGCGGGGGTATACTTATATGATAGAGTTCCACATGGTTCTCGCCGTTAGGGCCTTGCCTCACGCCTTGCTTTGAACCTTGAACCAGCAACGCCCTCTGTGGGCGCGCCTGTGAAGCAGGTGCCAAGATAGTCGATGACTGTGTGGGGTCGCAGAGGGATCCGGTTGCCCTCTCGTAGGTGGGACTGGGATGGATGTTCCGAGGAGAGTACCTGATTTTGGCGGCGCTGGTCATAGGCGCTGGCAGCACGGTTAAGGCGTTGGTATGGAGGCGGGTGCGGTCGTGGTCAGTACTAGCTTAGCCGCACTGCGCGGCGGAGGGAGTGGATCCGCTGACCGGTTACGGGGTCAGGGACGAGAGCAGATGGTAGAGGACAACGGTACACAGGAGATCCCTATCCGTGGTGTGCAGCCACGGGACCTGGAGGGGATCCTGGCGCTGGCCCGGGTGACGGGGGTATTCACCAGCGAGGAAGTGGCTGTGGTGAGGGAGTTGGTGGAGGCGGAGCTGAACAACCCTCAACAGAGGGACTACCACTCGCTGGCCGCGGAGGCGGACGGACAGGTGGTGGGCTTTGTTTGCTACGGGCCTGCCCCCATGACCGAGGGCACCTATGATCTGTACTGGATCTTCGTGGACCCCAGCTATCAGCGCCACGCCATCGGGAGCGCGCTGTTGAGAGAGGTCGAGCGGGCTATTCAGCGCACCAAGGGGCGCATGCTGCTGGTGGACACTTCTTCCACCCGTTCCTACAGCGCGGCGCGCCGCTTCTACAAAGGGCAGGGATTCCGCGAAGTAGCTGAGGTGAGGGACTACTATCGGCTGGGCGATTCACGCCTAACCTATATGAAACAGTTATCGGCAGAGGCGCAGTCTGCATAGTGAGCAGGCAGAGCTGCGCGACTTATTGCTTGTCTAGGAGAAAAGAGAAGGGAGAATCATGGAAAAAGTGATTTACGAGGAGATGGAGGAGCCTCCGGGTACGAAGCCTCCGCACGCCAGCCCTCGGTCGCAGGTATGGGCCGGGGCGAGCGAGGAGGAATGGAATGACTGGCATTGGCAGGTACGCAACCGCATCACTAAGCTCGATGAGCTGAAGCGGGTTCTGCGACTGACTCCTGAAGAAGAAGAAGGGGTGATAGGCGCCAACCGGGCGTTCAGGATGGCGATCACCCCTTATTTTGCGTCCCTGATGGACCCTGAGGACGCGAATTGTCCTATCCGCAGGCAGGTTGTGCCTACAGCTCAGGAGTTGCACGCCTCGCCCGCCGACCTGGAGGATCCGCTTAGTGAGGACGCCGACTCGCCTGTGCCGGGGTTGGTGCACCGCTACCCAGATCGCGTGCTTATGGTCGTCACCGACCAGTGCCCGTCCTACTGCCGGTTCTGTACCCGTCGGCGTTTGGTGAGCCGCGGTCGCGAGACGGTGGGCCTGGAGAAGATCCAGGCGATGATCGAGTACGTCCGGCATCATACGGAGGTCCGCGATGCGCTGATCTCCGGCGGTGACGGGCTGTTCCTCTCGGAGACGGTGCTGGAGCAACTTCTGCGCGGCCTGAGAGAGATCCCCCATCTGGAGATCATTCGCATCGGGACGCGACTGCCGGTGTACCTGCCTCAGCGGATTACCCCTCGGCTGGTGGACATGCTGAGGCAGTATCACCCGCTGTGGATCAATATTCACGTAAACCACCCCAGGGAGATCACGCCGGAGATGAGCCGGGCCTGCGCCATGATGGCGGACGCAGGTATTCCGCTGGGCAGCCAGACCGTGCTCCTGGCCGGGATCAACGACTGCCCTAACGTGATCAAGCGGCTGGTCCAGGAACTGGTCAAGATACGGGTAAGGCCCTACTACATGTACCAGTGTGACCTGTCTGAGGGTATCGGGCACTTCCGGACGCCCGTGGCCAAAGGCATCGAGATCATTGAACATCTGCGCGGCCATACCAGTGGCTTCGCCATTCCCCACTTCGTCATCGACGCGCCGGGCGGTGGGGGTAAGGTTCCGGTCATGCCCCAGTACCTGATCTCCCAGTCGGACTCCCGGGTGGTGGTCAGAAACTACGAGGGTCAGATATTCTCGTACCCTGAGCCAGGGAAGTACGCGTCGCACGACCCGGCCCAGTGTTCCTTCTGCGCAGAGCAGATCGGACGCCCTAAGGTCGGGGTCGCGGCCACGCTTACTCCTGCGGGAAATGGCCGGGTGCGAACTCAGGCCGTGGAGCACGCCTGGCCCACACTCACCGGGGTTGAGCTGCCTGTCGGCGTCGGGCGGGGAGGTAGGCGATGAGAAGCGGCCTGAAGATCGCGCTGCTGGCCAACCTGCAAGCAAACGCCCCGAAGTCCGCGTTGGAGCCGGAGGACAGGTGGGCTGAGTTGGACTCCGAACATACCGTGAAGGGCATCGCGGAGGCCCTGGAGCAAGCCGGGCATGAGGTGACCTTTTTGGAGGGGGATATCACCCTCTGTCACAGGTTGAAGTCAGGCGACTTTGACATCGCCTTCAATGTCTGTGAGGGCCACCAGGGCGAGGCCAGGGAGTCGCAGGTGCCGGCGATCCTGGAGATGCTGGGCATCCCCTATACTGGCTCCAAGGTGCTCTGTCTGGCGCTCACGCTAGACAAACCCATGGCCAAGCGTGTTCTGGCCTTCCACGGTCTGCCAACTCCGCGATTCCAGGTGTTCGAGGATCCCGAGGCAGCGGTGGATCCCGTCCTCAGCTATCCGCTGTTTGCCAAGCCCGCCGGGGAGGGAACCGGCATGGGTATCAACGGGGATTCGGTGGTTCGTAACGAGGCAGAGCTGCGCAAACAGCTCCGGTGGCTCATCGAGACCTACAGGCAGCCGGCCCTGGTGGAGCGCTACGTGGAGGGTCGAGAGATCACGATCGGGGTTCTTGGCAACTCCAGCTTGCGGGTGCTGCCTCCTTTGGAGATCGACTTGAGCACATGCCCGCCCGAGGAGCACGGCATCTACACCTCCCGCATCAAGGCCGATTTTCCCACGCTGCCGCGGTACCTGTGTCCGGCCCCCCTGAGCAAGGCCCAGGTGAGAAAGTTGAGCCGGCTGGCGGTGGCTGCCTTCCGCGCCTTGGGCTGTCTGGACGTGGCCCGCGTGGACTTCAAGCTGGAGCCTCGCAATGGGGAGAAGCCGTACATTCTAGAAGTGAACCCGCTTCCCGGTATGTCGCCTGGCATCAGCGATCTGGTTTTCGAGGCGGAGGCGGGGGGCATGACTCATGCTCAGTTGATCAACGCCATTCTGGACGCTGCTCTGGAGAGATACCCGCAACTGGCCAGACGAGTCCTGCCAGAGCCGGCACTGGCCATGGCCTGACCGGGAAACGGCCAAGGGTTCTCAATGAAGGTGCTTGTTCTCTACAACAACGTGTTGTCTATAGACAAGGGCGAGACAAAGGACCTGGTTTCGGCCCAGGGTGTGGCCATCGCGGCGAGGGCCGTGGAGGAGGCCCTACGGCCTGGACATGACGTGGTTTGTCTTCCCGTGGATTTCGATCCCTCTGAGGTGCTCGGTGGGTATGAGCCAGAGGAGTGGGTGGTCTTCAACCTGCTGGAGGGATTGGGCAACCGGGCTGACTTGGAACCGGAGGCCGTCGCCATCTTGGGCGGCCTGGGGTACAGGTATACAGGCTCTCCTCCGGAGGCCATGGCTCTCTGCCTGAACAAGGCCGCGAGCAAGAGGCTGCTTGAGTCCAGGGGTGTCCCCACGCCTGTCTATCAGGTTTGTGAGGGCCCCGACGCTGAGTTCTCCGTTCCGCTCCCCGCCATAGTCAAGCCGGTGGCTGAGGACGCCAGCCTGGGGATAGATGATGGAGCAGTGGTGAGGACGCTGGAGGAGTTGCGCGACAGGGTCAGGTACATTGTCGAGATGTATCACGAACCTGCTCTGGTGGAGGAGTTCATCGAGGGAAGGGAGTTCAACATAGCGCTGTGGGGCAACGGCACTCCCGAGTGCCTGCCGCTGGCGGAGATAGACTACTCTGCCTTCCCTGACCCCCTCCGGAGAATCTGCTCCTATGCAGCCAAGTGGGAACCTGAGAGAGCCGAGTATCATCTGACCCCGGTAACCTGCCCTGCGAACGTGGCTTCCCCTCTGGCGGAGAGAATACGCGAGGTGGCCATCGCCGCCTACGAAGCGGCCGGTTGCAGCGGATACGCCCGGGTGGACATGCGCGAACGGGGCGATCAGCCGTACGTGCTGGAGATCAATCCCAACCCGGACATATCCCCCGATGCGGGCTTTGCCAGGGCCGCTCTCGCTGCCGGCTACAGCTACCCCCAGATGGTGGAGAAGATCCTGGCCTTCGCTGCGTGACGTCGTCCGCTCCTGGGCGAGATGCGGCTGCCGCTCTGCCAGCCGCGTGAATTGGCATCCGCGACTACTCACCCCGACTCGCCAGGACCTGATGTGCTTGGCGCGGGCGGAGGACGGGAAGTCGGTTGCAGAGCAGGGACTTCTATTGGATAATTGGACTAGACACAAACTCAGGACTGAAACACGCATAGCGGAGAGGGTGGACAGCGCGAGATGGCCAGTCGTGTGGCTCCGGGGCAGCGAAGGTGCTGGTTCGTGGACAAGGCGAAGCCCGGAGTCGGACCTGGGCCGGCCCGAAGTGCCGTTCAGACCTCAACCTGGGGAAAGACAAAGAGAGAAAGGAGTGTGCTTGAAGTAACATGATGATGGCAAGGAACAGACGGTATGTGTTGCTGCTGGCCGGCTTGGTGCTGGTCTTCGTGGCCGGGGCGTGCCTTCCGGGGTCAACCGAATCCCCGACATCGCCCCCTGAGGAGGTGGCGACCGCCACGACGCCGCCCAGTGTGCCCACTGTGGCGCCTACCAACACCCCTCCCGTGGGCGAACCTGGTGCGACGGCGACCCAGCCTTCGGCAGCGGGCGTACTGCGGCAGTGGGCGGTGGGCGCAGTGGCGAGTTCTGAGTATTCCAGCCCAGATTTCTCTGCTCAGCAGGCTACGGGGGCGCCTAACACGGCGGAGTGCGGTGACTCCGAGACGGCCTGGGCCTCTGAGACCTCGGATGGAGTTGACTGGCTGGAGTTAACCTTCGCCACGGCGGTAGTGCCCACGGAGATCAACATCCGCGAGACAAACATGCCCGGGTTCATCAACAAGGTGGAGGTGAAAGACGAGGCGGGGGTCTATTACACCGTCTGGGAAGGCACCCCGGCGATCGTCGAGGAGTGCCCACTGGTCTTGACTGTTTCGGTCAGCGGGGTGAATGCTCGTGTTAACGCCGTGCGCATCAATCTGGATCAGAGAGAAGGCGGCTGGTGGAACGAGATCGACGCCGTCGAGCTGGTGGGGGTGCCCAGTGGCTCCCCCGCGGTCGTAGCTGCAACACCGACCCAGCCTGCGGCCGGAGCCGCGGTGCGGCAGTGGGCGGTGGGCGGAGTGGCGAGTTCTTCGTATTCCGACCCAGATTGGGGTGCTCAGCAGGCGACGGGGGCGCCCAACACGTCCACGTCGGAGTGCGTGGACGACCAGAGGGCCTGGGCCTCCGAGAGCTCGGAGGGAGTTGACTGGCTGGAGGTCAAGTTCGCCGCAGCGGTGGTGCCCACGGAGATCAACATCCACGAGAACGTCGGACCGGGCTCCATCAACAAGGTGGAGGTGAAGGACGAGGCGGGGCTCTACTACACGGTATGGACAGGCACGCCGGGGGCTGTTGAGCAGTGCCCACGGGTCTTCACTGTTCCGGTGAGCGGGGTGAGCGTGCGGGTTAACGCTGTGCGCATCAATGTGGACCAGAGGAACGCGGACTATTGGGACGAGATCGACGCCGTCGAGCTCGTCGGGCAGCCCTAGCGGTATAACCTGGTTGGCTCACTAGCTGGCCGAGCCTGAGGTGACCCCGGCGCTTGGGGTCTGTGCAGGAGGACAAGGCGGCTTTCGTCGGCAGACGAGGGCCGCCTTTCGCTTCAGAACCGCCGTCTAGTGGAAGTGCAGTACGAAGTCCCCAGAGAGGCACACCGTGAGTTGTGTGTGGCTACTTCAACTCCGCGCCGTAAGCGGACCACCGCCAGATCTCCCGAAAACCCACCCGCTGGTAGAAGCGGGCAGCCTCCGTAGGGTTGTCTTCGTCCGTTTCCAGGGTCGCGGAGACCATGCCTGCTCTGCGCAGAGCTTGAAGGCCAGCGAGAAGAAGTGCTGCGCCCACGCCCCTCCGCTGATGTGACGGCCGAACGCACATTGTATCCACGTATCCGTCTCTGC
>DATEXS010000137.1:0-12290 GCA_035256725.1 Anaerolineae bacterium | reverse complement strand
GTTTTCTCGGGCTAATCGAGTATGAGTTTCGGTGTATGGGGAAGTGCGTGCCCTTTGTCTCCTACGTCTTCGAGTTGCACGAGCGTGGAGGCAGACTCTGCTGTCTTGACCACGGCGAGGGCATCACCGACTTCCGCGAGGCTACCATTAGTGAGCTCTCCGACATCGCCGTGCAGTTGGAGAGGTTGGAGGCACGCTGGGGCGACTGGGGCCAGTTTAGAGCGGTGGCCCATCACGTGGTGCGAGAACTCCTGGCCTGACCGCTAGCGCCGGGGAGAATGCCCTCCTCTCAGCATCTCCTGAGGTCAAGACCCGTGGCGATAGCGCGTAAGCAGTGTGGCAATCGTCCGGCCGCCTCGCCGTCAATATCAACCCTTCCTCCTCCATCTGCGCTTCCCTTCTTGTGCATTTGCATGTCGCGTTCAATGTCACATCTCCCGCACATCGCCATCCGCACTCAGGCTCGCGGGCGGCGTGCCCCCGGCCAGGGCCAGCTACCCTGGCCGGCCGGATAGCATGCCATTCGACCAAGCATTCGCCAGGGCATACAAGAAACCCGCATGTGCGAAGCATGCGGGTTCACCGGCGGGCGTTCTTCTCCTCTCCCAACGACGCCCCTATCAGGCTCCTCGGGCAGGACTCGAACCTACAACCAGCCGGTTAACAGCCGGCTGCTCTACCGATTGAGCTACCGAGGAACGGTACTTAGAGAATTGTACTCCGGCAGGGGAGATTAGTCAATCAGACCAGGTAGTCCCTGAGCTTGCGGCTGGACTTGGGGTGTCGCAGTTTTCGCAGGGCCTTAGCCTCGATCTGTCGCACCCGCTCACGAGTCACCCCAAACATCCTGCCCACTTCCTCCAGCGTCCTGCTCTGACCATCCCGCAGCCCGAAGCGCAACTCCAGGACGCCCCTCTCTCTGGGACTCAAGGAATCCAGGAGGTCTCGCATCTGTTCGCGCAGCAACTCCCGAGAGGCGGTGTCTATAGGGCCAGGGATGGACTCATCCTCGATGAAATCGGCCAGGGAGCTGTCCTCTCCTGTGCCTATGGGCATCTCCAGCGACATGGGCTCCTGGGAGATGCGGATAATGCGCCGCACTTTGGCCGCCGCCCGCCTCCACCTGCGCTGCAAAATGGGGTCCATTGGCTCCTGGATGCCGCGCGCCAGCTCTATCGCCGCTTTGTCCTCGTTGGAAAGGAGCCCGTCCATATCCAGGGCAATCTCGTCGGCCGAGGGCTCTCGCCCCAGCTCCTGGGTCAGTCGGCGAGACACACGCAACACCCTGTTGATGTCTTCCACCACGTGGATAGGGATACGTATCGTGCGACCCTGGTCAGCAATGGCCCTTCCAATGCCCTGGCGTATCCACCATGTGGCGTAAGTGCTGAACTTGAAGCCGCGACGGTAGTCGAACTTCTCCACCGCCCTGAGCAAGCCGATGTTGCCCTCCTGAATCACATCCAGGAAGGATATCCCCCTCCCGACGAATTGCTTGGCCACGCTCACCACCAGCCGCAGGTTGGCCACAACCAGCACTTTGCGGGAAAAATCGGCAAGCTCATCGATCAACTGGAAGTGGTCCAGTGCCTCGCTCTGGCTATCCTCCGCCACCTCACGGTACTTCCTCCTGGTTGGCAGCCGGCCGTGCTTCCGCACGTCGGCCACCAGGAGTTGAGCCAGATGGTTCGGCAGCAGGTAGAGGTCCAGGCACACGTCGTGGATCGCTGCGGTTAGCGTCTCCCACTCTGTTTCCAGCACGCCCTCTTCGGCCTCCGGCGCGCCGTCAGCCGATGTTTCTATCACCAGGGCAAGTTCGTCTGTCTCGCCGAAATCCTCCTCACCGATGCTGCTCAGATAGGCTCCCAGATAGGGCTCCTCACCGGTCTGCACCACCGGCCGTGAGATGGGCACGATCTCTTCAGTAAGTTCTCCCAGGTCCAGCGTCGGGACCCCCAGCTGTTCACAGAGCTCGCCGATGGCCCTCCAATTGGCGCTCAGTTGCTCGTACACCTGGAGCAGCGTGTCCAGCCATCCCTCCTCGCGGCTCGCCGCATTAACCCGCCTCCCTATCTCCTGGAGGTACCGGGGGGCCATCATCTTCATGCTGTGCCACTTTTCGTCCGAGGGTGACAGCAGAGAGACGTGGCCAATCTCCCGCAGATACATCCTTACCGGGTCGCTGCCTTCCATGCCCTCCAACTCCAGAAGGGTATCCACGGGCAAGTCGGTGCCGTCCTCGCTCTCGCCGGAGTCTTCAGCCTCGGATAGCTCTGTCAGCTTCTCCTCTGGGTCCCCCGCCAACTCCTCCCCTGAGCGAGACAGGTCTTCCTCATTTGCCTCAGCGGTCAGCGCCTCCCCGCGTGCGGCGTCCAGCCTATCGTCAAAGAAGTCACTCATCCTTGGCTCCACCAGTGGCCACCGGCAAGGTACGGTCGCGTCCCTGCACTAGTTCACGCCTCCTTGGGCCCACTCATTCCTGCCTTGTCGTGGTCTCTGTCGCTCCCCGATCCTCTGCCTGAGATCATCTACCCGTACGCGGAGCGCCAGTTCGTCGGCTCCGCTATCCCCGGCGTCGCGCAGCAGACTCTCCAACTCTAACAGTTCCCTGCGATCTTTGCGGTCCCTGAGCCTCGAAAGGGCACACTCAATCTCTCCAGCCAGTTCTTCCTCCGGCAACGAAGGTCCCTTGGCCATGCCCGCCAGGAGGGTATCTAGGTGCTCGACAAGTACGGGGTCCAAACCGATCCGAAAGTCTTCGAGATCGAAGGTGGTCTCACGGTCAAGGCAGCTCTGATAGGCGAGGAAGATGGACCTGTTCTCGGTGGCCAGGAAGTCGTCTGCGGTAAGCCTCCGCGCCTCGCTGACCGACTGGGGTGCCTTGAGCAGCAAGGCCAGGCAGTAGTTCTCCAGCGCCAGGGCGGCTTCCACCATAGGCGCCGATTCGCCGACCGCGCTGGGCCCCATCGCCCCGCCTCGCCTCTTCACCCGCGTCATCTCGGCAGCCAGAGTCCTCTCGTCTATTTTAACCAACTGGGCCAGTTTCTGCAAATAGTGGGCCCGTTCGATAGCGTCACCGATCTCCCCAATCAAGGGCAGCAATTGCCGAACCAGGGCGGACTTCCCTTCGGCAGAGCCCAGGTCCCGCTGGGAGGCCGCCCTGTGGAAGTAATAATCCATCAGCGGCAGGGCCTCTTCCACCAAACGTGCCCAGCGGCCAGGGTCTTCCTTGATCACCTCATCGGGATCCAGGCCCTCAGGCATGACGATGATCTTGATGTTGGCGTCTACGTACTTCTTCAGCCAGATGTGTCGGTAGGTCTCCCTGGCCTCCGGGCTCTGGCGATGCTCGATGCCGTACGCCTTCTTCACCACTTCCAGGCCTCGCAAACTCGCCTCCTGCCCGGCGGCGTCTGCATCCATGGCCAAGGTGAAGCTCTTGGTCAACCGTCTCAGGGCCCCAACCTGGCTCTCGGTCAACGCAGTGCCCATAGAGGCCACCACATTACGAAAACCGTGCTGGTGGGCCATCAGTACGTCCATGTACCCCTCGACGATGACGGCCAGGCCCTCATCGCGGATAGCTTCCCTGGCCAGGTGCAGGCCGAAGAGGATAGTGCTTTTGTCGAAGAGTGGGGTCTGCGGGGTGTTTACGTACTTGGGGACAGAGTCGTCCAGCGACCGGCCTCCGAAGCCCACCACACGGCCTTTCCCGTCGTGGATAGGGAATACTAGGCGCCCACGGAAGCGGTCGTAGTAGCCACCACCCTCCCTCTCCACCGTCAGACCGGCGGCGAAGATGTCCGCCTCCTGATAGCCCTTGCCCTGCAAGTGCTGGCCCAGAGCCTCCCAGTCCGGCAAGGAGTACCCCAACTGGAACCTCCTCCAGGTCTCCTCCAGCATCTGGCGCCTCTCCAGATACTCCCGTGCCCCCTGGGCCGGAGGGGAGTGGAAAAGCAGATGGTGGAAGTACTGAGCGGCCGCCGAGCTTATCTCCCGAAGCAGGTCACCCCGCTCATCCTTCTCCTTCTGCTGCTCCGTGCGCGGAGCCAGCGGTATCCCCGCCCGTTGCGCCAGCAGCCGCAGAGCCTCGGAGAAATCCAGGTTCTCCCTCTTCATCAAGAAGGTGAAGACATCCCCCCCGGTGCCGCAGGCTCCGAAGCAATGCCAGCGCTGCCCTTCAGGGAAGACGATGAAAGAGGGGGACGTGTCGGCGTGAAAAGGACACAGGCCCTTGTAGTTGCGACCCGCCTTCTGTAGGGGGACATACTGGGAGATGAACTCCACCACGTCCACCCTATCCTTGATCTCGTCGACGACTGCCATGGTCCCCAGCGATTATGGTTACTTGGCGTAGTCCACAGCTCTGGTCTCGCGGATGACGGTAACCTTGATCTGCCCTGGATACGCCAGACTCTCTTCCACCTTGCGGGCCACGTCCTTGGACAGGCGCAAGATGCCCAGATCGTCGATCTGCTCTGGCCTGACCACGATTCTGATCTCGCGGCCGGCCTGGATGGCATAACACTCTCCGATCCCCTGGAAAGAACTGGCCACCTCCTCCAGGGCCTTGATGCGCTTAACATAGGTCTCCAGACTCTCCCGACGAGCCCCCGGGCGCGCCCCGGAAATGGCGTCGGCAGAGGCCACCAGGACGGCCTCCACAGTCTGCGGCTCCTCCTCGCCGTGGTGAGAGGCGATGATGTTGACCATGACCGGCGATTTTCCGTACCGCCTGCCAATGTCCCCGCCGATCATAGCATGGGGGCCTTCCACCTCATGGTCCGCCGCCTTGCCGATGTCGTGCAGCAGTCCCCCCTCCTTGGCCAGCTTGACATCGGCGCCCAGCTCGGCGGCCATCATCCCGGCGAGGTGCGCCGTCTGCAAGGCGTGCTCTAACTGGTTCTGGCCATAGCTAGTCCTGTACTTCAGCCTACCCAGCAGTTTGACCAACTCCGGGTGCATGCCCGACAGGCCGACATCGAAGACAGCCCTCTCCCCTTCTTCCTGGATAATGGACTCGACTTCCCGTCTGGCCTTGGCTACCACCTCCTCGATGCGTCCCGGGTGGATACGCCCATCCATGATCAGTTTGGTCAGCGCCAGCCGGGCCACCTCTCTCCTCACCGGGTCGAAGCTGGAGATGGTCACCGCCTCCGGCGTGTCATCGACGATCAAATCCACACCTGCGGCGTTTTCCAGGGCCCTGATGTTGCGGCCACCGCGTCCGATGATCCGACCCTTAAGCTCGTCGCTGGGCAGGTCCACCGTAGAGACTGTGATCTCGGCCACCGCGTCAGATGAATAGCGCTGGATGGCATCGCTGATGATCTTCCGCGCCTGACGATCCGCGGTCTCCCGGGCCTCTTGCTCCACCTCCCTGATCACCCGGGCCATCTCCTGCCGGCTCTCCCCTTCCACTGCTTGCAGCAAGAGTTGCTTGGCCTCTTCCTGGCTCAGACGGGAAATCGCCTGCAGCTCCTCAATTCGCTTGCGCTTGGTGTCTTCCAGCTCGGATTCCTTCTCCTTGAGCCTGGACTCCTGAGCCGACAGTTGTCTCTCGCGCTGCTCTAGGGGTTCAACGCGCCTCTCCAGCGCCTCTTGCCTCTTCTGGAGGCGCTCCTCTTGATTCCGCACCTGCCGGCGCCGCTGCTTCAGCTCCTCCTCGCCCTCGCGCCGGGCACTAAGGGCCTCGGTCTTGACCTCCAGGAACATCTCCTTGCGCTTGGTCTCCGCCTCGGAGACTATTCTCTCCGCCTCCTCTTGGGCCGACTTGATCTTGGAGGTGCCGAGGTACTGCCTGAGCACATAGCCCAGGGCAAAGCCGACGAGAATGCAGCCCAGCAGGCCCAAGCCAATTACCACCGCTTCCATTTCCCGCTAAACTCCTTTCCAATCTTCCTCAAATCACGATGAGTCGCTGCTCGCTGGCTCACCGCCCCCCCTTTGGAGAAGGAGACGTGATACCGTCTCTCTTACGACCTCGTAGTCAAAGCCTCTTCGCCGCAGGAAGCCATACATCTTCTCCGTGAAGGCTTCGTCGTCCAGGTGGGCGTATCTCTTTGCCCGCTGGATGCCGGCTTCATAGGCACTCCTACCCTCGTCTGTCTCCGCCAGGACTTCGTCGATCAGCGCATCAGAGATCCCTTTCTCCCGCAATTCCTGGCGCAGCAGGACTTGTCCTCGCGGCCGGAAGGTCTCGCGATTCTCCACCCAGAATCGTGCAAAGGATAGATCGCCCAGCAGGCCCGCTCCGCTCAAGCGGCCGACCACCTCCTCAGCGACGTCCTCCGCGAACCCCTTGTCCCCCAGGTAGCGCCTCACTTCGGAGCTGCTGCGAGGGCGGTAGGCCAGATAGTTCAGAGTCCTGTCGTGGGCGGTCTCCGCGGAATCCAGCCTCTGCAACTCCTCTATCTCTGCGTCGGACAGCACTTTTCCCCGTCCCAATGACGCTCCAGCCAGCAGCCCCACGCTGAACGCGTACTCCCCGTCCAGGTAGACGTTGACGCGCTTTCTGTTTCGCTTCTGGACCTTGACGTCGGTTATCTGTCCCGCCATCCCTCTGGTCCCTGCCCCGCTGAAGATACAAAAACAGCTGTGGCGCACAGCCACAGCTGCGGTAGGTGCTCGGTAGTGCCTACCGGCATCAAGGGAGAACACTCTCGAGGTCCATCAGTTCAGTCTGAGGACTTATCCCTCAACGCCCCTTGGGGCACGCACTGTTTCATGCGGTGAGCTCCCCGGGCTCCGCCTCAACGGACGACCGTCGGCAACCTTTGCTTGTAGTACCCTAAGAACTGTCATGGGCCAGAAACCCACCGCTCACTGCGCTACTTGTTCCTCTAAAATCAACCGTCGAGGGAAAGAAGCTGTCGTCCCTCCGCAACGAGAGTGTATCAGTCCGCACCTGTGGCTTTGTTTCGTCTTCTCTCGAAACTCTAGTTTTCCGCTTCCTCCATCGACGTGTCTGCGTAGACCGCCGATCGAGGAGCTGCGCTCCCGCTCCTTTCGGTAGCTGGTCTCGTCGGCCAGGGTACACGCGCCAGGCCGGCCGTCTCGCGAACCTTGTCGCTAATCTCCTGCGCCATCTCGCGGTTTTCACGCAGGAAGGTCTTGGCGTTCTCCCGTCCCTGACCCAGTTTTTCTTCCCCGTAGGAATAGTAGGCACCCTTCTTGTCTACAAACCCCATGTCCACGGCCACATCGATCAGGTCGCCCTCTCGAGAGATACCTTCGTCGTACATGATGTCGAATTCGGCGACTCTGAAGGGAGGGGCGACCTTGTTCTTCTTCACCTGGACCTTGGTCCGGTTGCCGACTACCTCGGTCCCTGCCTTGATGGACTGCACGCGCCGGATGTCCAGGCGAACCGAGGAGTAGAACTTCAGGGCGCGCCCCCCGGGCGTAGTCTCCGGGTTGCCAAAGAGCACTCCTACCTTCATACGTAGCTGATTGGTGAAGATGACGGCTGTCTTGGAGCGTTTGATGGCTCCGGTCAGCTTCCTCAGCGCCTGGGACATCAACCGCGCCTGAAGGGCGACGTGCTGGTCGCCCATCTCTCCTTCGATCTCGGCCCTGGGCACCAGGGCTGCCACCGAGTCGACCACCACCACATCCACCGCGCCACTGCGCACCAGAGCCTCGGTGACCTCCAACGCCTGCTCCGCAGTGTCGGGCTGGGAGATCAGCAATTCGTTCACATCCACCCCACACTTGGCGGCGTAGGTGGGGTCCAGGACGTGCTCCACATCGATGAAGGCCGCTATCCCTCCATCGCGCTGCGCCTCGGCGATGATGTGCTGACACAGCGTAGTCTTGCCAGAGCCCTCAGGGCCGAAGATCTCCGACACCCTGCCCCTGGGTATGCCCCCCACGCCCAGGGCAATGTCCAGCCCCAGGGAGCCTGTGGGGATGATTTCTACATCCATTCCCGGGGCCGACCCCAGTTTCATCACCACCCCGTCCCCGTACCGCTTGGTCAACTGCGACAGGGTTAACTCCAGCGCTTTCTGCCGACCGTCCTTCTCCTCCATGGGTGCTCCTTTGGGGATTTTCCCCATTACATAAGGATACTGCAAAACATAACAAAACGCAAACGCCATAGAACTTCTGTTCTATTATACCATCAAAGGCCGCCCACCGCAAGTTATGGTATACTCTGTGCCGATGGCCCGTCATGCGAGAGATAAGGCACTTCATACCCGCCCGCGAGGCAAGCGCTGAACTACCGCTGCAGCGGTATCTGGACCCTCTCCCCGCTGACGTTGTGGGGCGCTATCTAGAATGCTACACGAGGGCGGGGGAACTGGCCCTGGACCCCCTGGCCCAGAGACCGGCCCTTCCCCTGCTGGCCTCCGTCTCGGGCCGAAAGGCGCTGGCCGGCAACTTCAACCCGATCAGCACGCTGCTTATAGAGGGAATGCTCACCCTGCCCCAGCCCGAGGAGCTGGACGCGGCCACCACCCAGTTGGGAGACAGCCCCAAGAGGGGAGTGACTCTCCGAGAGCACATCAACCGCCTGTACGCCAGTACCTGCGGGAACTGTTCGAGCACCTTGATCGTGGATTACTTCCTGTGGGACGGTGAGCAAAGTAGGCCGCTCCAGAAGCGCTACCAGTGCCCTAGCTGCGGCCTCGCCGACGAGTTCCCCGTGGAGGATGAAGATCTCCTCAACCTGGAGAGAGTCGAGAATCAGGGTGTCCACTACTGGTACCTCCTGGACCGCCTGGCCCAACCTCACGAGCCAGAGCGACAACTGGCCGAGGAACTGCTGCAACTCTATACGCCGCGCAACCTCTACGCCCTGGCGGATCTCTCCATGAAGATAGAGGCGCTTTTCCCCGACTCACCGGTACGGGTGGCGCTGCAACTCGTCCTCCTGTCGTGCCTGGACACCTGCAGCAAGCTGGCCGGAGCTCCCATACCCAGGGCTCCCACCATGCACCTTCAACCGCCCAGCAGGTTCGTGGAGCGCAACGTCTGGCAGGCCTTCGAGGAGGCCTACCGGCTGGTGCGCCGGTTGGCGCCGGCGGGCCCCCTTCGGCTGGCCTCCCGCCTGGAAGATCTGATGGAGGGGAACGCCCAGGCTCTGGTGCTCAACGAGCCGGTGCGCAGGGTGGCCGCCATGCTACCCCCGGCCAGCGTGGCCCTGGTGATCGCCGCGCCGCAGGCCTACTACCGGCCCTTCTGGACCCTCTCCTATCTGTGGAGCGGGTGGCTGTGGGGCAGGCACAAGGCGGCGCTGCTCAAGCCCCTGCTTCGCAGAAAGACCATGGGCTGGTCTTGGTACCGGCGCTCTCTCGCCGCTGCCCTGCGAACCCTCCACCGGCCCCTGAGAGCCCAGGGCAACATGATCTTCCTTCTGGAGGGGGCGGATCTGGCCCACGTCACCAATCTCATCCTGGCCTCCGTGGGCGCGGACTTCAAGCTGGACGGGCTCTTGTACCAGCCCCAAGAGGTGGAGCCTCCGCGACACCCCAAGCAAGGTGTCGCCGGCGCATATCGCCTGGCCTTCTCCGCAGATACGACCGCCCACGCTGAACCCGGCGAGGTATCCCCCGAGACCCTGGGGCCGGAGCTGCGGCAGGCAGCCCTCCGAGCCATGACGGAACTGCTTCGGGAGCGGGGTCAGGCGCTGCACCTGAGCTGGCTCCACGCCGCCGCCTTCGAACTCTGGGCCAGGGAGGGGCTCCTCCGGCTGGCCCTGGCTCTGGACAGGGAGTTGTCGGCAGCCGACCTCCTGCAACAGGAGCTAGAGGCGGCGCTGGACGAGGGCCTGGAATCGGGGCTACTGGAGCTGGTGCCCGAGGAGTCTGATGAGGAGAACGCGCCCCAACTCTGGTGGCTACGGGGACAGGGCTATCCGTCTAACCCGCTCGGCGACCGTCTGGAGGGGGCGGTTCTCCAGGCCCTCCAGGGAGGGGATGGTAGCCGCGAAGAGCTGGAGGAGACCCTCTACGCCCGCTTTCCCGGCCTGTTCACTCCTCAGGCCCGAATCCTCGACCAGTGTATCACGTCTTACGGCAGGCACGATATAGCCTCTGGCCAGTGGCTGCTTCGGGAGGAAGACACCCCTCAGAATCTGGCACAGGAAAGGGAAGGCACGTTGGCCGCGCTGGCCACGGCGGGCAGCCGCCTGGGATACCAGGTGCGGAGCTCGGGGCTGGATTCACAATTCGAGCGGGCCGAGGGCGCCGGCAAAGGGCGGTGCCACCTACCCAGCGGGATCGACCTCTCCTGGGAAGAGGCAGGTACACCCTGCCACCTCTTCGCTATCAAGCAGACTGCCAGATTCGGCGACCTTCTGGCCCAGGACGTTACACTGGGGGATGAAGCCCGGCGATACATTGTGCTTTGCGAGCGTCGCCTGGACCTGCTACGCTTCCGGATGGACACGGAGGTCTTGCTGACCAGGGCCCTGGCTGACGGATGCTGGCGGTTCATCAAGTTCAGGACCCTGCAGACCCTGGCTGCCACGAAGGAACTGCACCGCGAGGATTTGGAGCACTTCGTCGGCCTGGAGCCGCTGGTGGAAAGCCCCGATGCCCAGTTGCCCCTCTTCTCCTGAGGGGAGGCCCCTGCGTCTCCGATCGTAACCCGCTCCTCAAAGAACATTGGTGCGTGTAGGGGCGACCTGCCGGGTCGCCCCTACTAGACCTACGGCCAACGGGGGCTTGTAGTGCGCGCTTTAGCGCGTCGAAGGGCTGAAGCCCTCACTACGAGCCTGGGTAGCCTGCCGGTGCGCTTGACCTACGGCCAACGTGGGTTTGTAGTGCGCGCTTTAGGGCGTGAAAGGGCTCAAGCCCTCACTACGAGCCCGGGTTATGCGATCGACGGCTGTCTCGGCCGGAGCACGCCTCATGCAGACGTGGATAACCAAAACGGGGCGCCGCCCAGAGGACTGCGCCCCGCGTCACAATACATGCTCGCAAGAGCACGGTTTCGCGTGTCCGCTAAGGCGTGACCTCCAGGTGCAGCAGCACAACCCCCTGGGCCACATACGGTCCCGGCGGGTCCTCGAGAACTAGGAAATAGTCTCCCGTGGCCACGTCATCCGAGAGGATAGTCCTGGTGCCTTCTAGGAGATCTTCATAGTGGAGCCAATCCCAGTCGCGGATTTCTACTCCGATGGTCAGATCATCTCCGGTAGCCAGCTCCACGGTCAAGGTGTCAAGGCCCCCGGTCAGCATGTCGCTCATGGGGATCACAGAGTAGCTCGTGATGTCCACCGAGTCAAAGATGTGGCTCTCCTCAACCTCGGTCCCATTGGCCCAGGCGTAGGTCTTGAAGTTCGGAACGTCGCAAGTAGCGCAGGTAATATCGAAACAAGGGTCGGCGTGCATACAACCGGTGTGCAGCTCCTCGAAAGTGATCACCACCGTGCTCAGACAGGGTTCCCCCACAAAGTCCACGATGTTGCTGGGGGGAGACTCAGGCCCCACGCCCGGAAGGCCCTGGTAGGCTGTGACATGATAGCTGTAGGTCTCCCCGCAGGCGGGCTGTGTGTCCGCCGCGGTGAGGCCCGTCAGGTGCGCAGCTGGATTCTCTATCTGATACAACAGGCCATCGTTGAGGTAGACCCTGAAGCCGTCTATGGTCGTCTCGTCCCCGGACCAATCCCAGCCCAAGAGACGTATCGGCGGCGGGCAAGGAGGCAGACAGAACATGTCGTCAATGAGGCAGAACCCACATAGGCCGGGCAATTCCCATTCAAAGTAGACCAGATTCTCGGGCGCATCAGGGCCGGGCAAGGGTTCGCACGGAAAATCGGGGCAGATGCGGTAGACCACCCTGAACCACCGCCCATCGTCGGCCAGGGCCTGGACCTCTATCTCATCCCCTGTCCACTCCGCCTCGCCGTGCTCTCGCACGAAGTGCCCCAGAGACCAGCCGTCGATCCCGATCCAGCCGAAGCATTCCACCTCCACCCGGAAGATGTCGCCGCTGACGGGCACCGGAACACTGTTCATGCCGGCCAACTCCGCCTGGATGTCCCAGTAGTTGTCCACAACAGGGGCAAAGGACCCTGTTTCGGGGACCTGCTCCATGTCGGCATCGGCCAGCCAGACCATGCAGTACACGTTGTCATAGGCCTGATCTGCTTCGAGCTCCAGGGCCTCGAAGGTCACGGTCACCGGAGGCGGCACTTCCTCTTCAACCGCTGGCTCCTCCACCTCTTCTGGAATCTCAGGCTCTTCTTCTGCCTCGGGGGGCGCCTCTTCCCCAGGAGGCGCTTCCTCTTCCGCCGGAGGCAATTCCTCGCCCGGCAGCTCCTCCACGTCCTCCGGCAC
>DATEXS010000136.1:0-20531 GCA_035256725.1 Anaerolineae bacterium | reverse complement strand
GAGCCCCGCGCCGTCTTCCTGGACACAACCTCGGTGCTTCCCCCGCGGTAGGCCTCCCACAGAAAACGGGGCGGTTGTGGTGATTCAGTGGCCTGCGTTGATTGGAGGACCAGTCTGAGTACAAGGTTCCTCTCCGGCACTGCTACGTACCCCTCGTTCTCTTCATTGCTGAACTGGAGGACTACCTCCTCCATCACCTCACCAGAAGGTGCCAACGCCTGGAGCGATAGCGGGTCACCGCTGGCGTCCCTCGCCTCGAGCCGGATGAGCGGCCCTTGGCTCAACCAGCAAACGGATATCCCTTTGTACCAGAGTGGCGCGCCCGCCAATACAGCGCCGCTACTCATCTCCTCCCCGCTGTCCAGGACGGTGACCCTCGCCTCGTTGGAAAGAGCTCCACCATCGGAGTCTAGTTCTCCTCTCAGCTCATCTAGACGGATAGCGAGGGACGGAGAATGCTGCACCTGGTACTGCTGACCGGCGCTCAGGGCGATCCCCTGCTCGCTCCAGGCCAGTCGCCCACCGGCCAGCAGGCCCACCACCGTCAGCAACGCCCCGCCGTGGGCCAGCGGGCGGCCCCACCTGGCCCGGCCAAAGCGTCGGCCGATCAGATAGCTGCCAACGTCGTTTTCCTTGATGTGCGCAGGATAGCCCAAGCCTTGGAGAGCCTCCCGTAGAGTGAGGGAGACCGCGTTTCTAAGCCCGGGCAGGAACATCGAGCGTGAAAGTGACGCTGACGGAAGACCGCGCGCTGGATCTTCTGTGCCCAATCGATGCCATCGTAGTGCCGCCTCGAGGTTCTCCACGCTGCAGACAACTAAGTTGACGGCCAGTAGCGCCAGAGGCACCTTGAGCCATAGGGAGCCACGTATCGAGAAGAGCCCCAGGCTCTCCAGGGGATCAGCCCACTGTGCATAACGGGCACGGATGTCCGCTCGCCACTGGGTATTATCTGGAGACCCAGACATGAGGTCGTTCGGCATCTGCGGAAGGATAGCGCCGGTGGTGACGGCGAGCAGGATTGCGGAAAGCAAACCGATGGTCAGCCTTCGGGAGCCGAATAGTCGCCAGAGCAGGTCGAGGATGTCGATTCTCATCGGTTTCGCTTCTGGCGGATCGGCCTGCTATCGCCAAGGAAGCGCCGTTTCCAGAGCCCTTGCGTGCTCAAGTCCGGTGATGGGTCTGTCCAACCGAAGGTCGCGGCGGCCAGCACAGTCATGACAGCGTAGCTAACGTCCCTCGGCCAGACCCCTGGCCAGCCACCGCGGATAGGGAGCCTCGGCTTTGCATCGATCATATCATCAACTGGTCGTAGAGTTTCTCCAGGCTCAAATGCGGGTGGACGGTGCCTGTGCTGGTCAGGGTCAGCGCGGCCGCTGACACCCCGAGTCGCACAGCCTCGCTTACAGAGAAGCCGTTCACCAGCCCGAAAACTATAGCGCCGGTGAGGGCGTCCCCCCCTCCCGTGGGGTCCACGACCTCTATGTTGATGGCGGGCACACGACCACTCTCGTCGGAAGTGGCATAGACGAGCCCCTTCTCGGCCAGAGTGATCACCGCCGTGTCCACGCCTAGCGCGACAAGTCGCTGCGCTGCGGCGCTCGCCTGGAAGCTGTCGGAGGCTGGGATGCCACACAGGACCTCCGCCTCGTCCTCATTGGGGATCACCATGTAGACCTGGGAGAGGTGCGGCCTGAGGCGCGGTGCCAGAGCGATGGAAACGGGATCGATACACAGCGGGACGTTCCATTTGGTGCAGGCGGAGATGGCTGACGCAATGGCGGCGGGGCTCAGGTTGGCGTCCAGGACGACCATACTGGCCTCCTTGATCCATCGACGGTGGGCGTAGATGTACTTTGGCGTGACGAGTTGCATAATCTGCATGTCGTCGATGGACAGGGCCGGCCTGCCGTTTTCGTCGACCACAGCCAAGTAGGTGGCGGAGGGCCAGTCAGAGGAAACGATCACGCGACTGACATCGACGCCGCCCGCCCGAGTTGTTTCCAGGACTTGTCGACCGACGGAGTCGTCCCCCACGGCCGACAAGAGCGTCGTGGGCACCCCAAGTCGGGCAAGGTTTTCTGCCACGTTGCGTCCCACACCGCCGGGGCTCACCCTTATGTAACCCGGATTCGATGTACCAGCGACCATGGACGACTTGGGGCGACCTTTCATGTCTAAGCTCGCCGCGCCGATGACCACTACGCCGGGTTGGTTC
This sequence comes from Anaerolineae bacterium, assembly GCA_035256725.1. Lineage (GTDB taxonomy): Bacteria > Chloroflexota > Anaerolineae > UBA7937 > B3-Chlor > JAUVXJ01. The sequence goes on along the minus strand of DATEXS010000136.1, from coordinate 18,313 downwards.
ATCATCAACTCCCCCATCAGGACACGAAGACAGGACGCAAGCCGAGGGTGTGCTGTCTCTCAGTCCTGCATCTCAAGACCTCCTCGCCGCAGCCAGGGCCTGAAGGCTGCCCTCTGGAATACCGGCACCATCCCCTCAGGGGGTGCAGCAGGCAGCCTTGCGTAGCACGAAGGTGCGGCGAAGAGCGGTCATACGCTTGACTAGGTCAGGAAGATGTCGGTCCAGAAAGCGATCCGTGGAAGTGGATAGCTCTGACGAGAAAGGCAGGAAAACCGTCGAGTTCTCTCGCACGATGTCCAGCCCACAGGAGGCGAAAAGCGACAGCAGGGTCCGCCGCCTCAGAAACCTGTGGGGGCCTTCGCTATGATGGATGTTGAGGATCGCCGAGATCCAATGTGCGGGTTCCCAGAGGACGTTAGGGCAGGTGAGAATCACCCATCCTTGAGGTTTGAGCACGCGTGTCAACTCGCTCACAAAAGATGCCCGCTGGTAGATGTGTTCGATGGTCTCGTACGATAGCACCAGGTCAAAACTGTGCTCGGGAAAGGGCAAAGGGAACTTATGCACCAGATGAGGCTCGAAGTCCAATCGTAACTGCGATAGCCTGGAAGCAGCGGTCTTCAGCATGTGCTCCGAGAAATCGACCAGGTAAGCCTTGCCGACGAATCCGCGTTCTGCCCAGAAGACAGTTCCGTTTCCAGTACGAGCCTGGATGTCCAGGGTGACACTACCGGGGCTTACCAGATCGGCTGCCAGCTCGTAGGAGTCGCTGAAGCGCCGAAGATAAGAATACGTTCCCTGGTTCACGTCGTCGTAGTCTGTCACCGAATCCCAGAAGTCTCCTACCTCCTCCAGTGACCACTGGCCCCGTCTCAGGTAGCGCCATTCCCGAACGGCCCGTGATATCGATCCCTCTAGTGTGCAGCCGTGGCTCTGACTCACTGAAGGCGAACCTCCGAGACGGGTACGACCACTTGCGGACGCGGGTATCCCAATTGCTCCGGGCGCCTCTCCCGTCAACGCTAGATACCGTCATGACGTCGCAGCGATCAGGGAACGCGGATCAGACCACAGTGCCCGCCAGGCAGGAGCGTCGCATATTCAATCGGAATTCGCAAGTCCCGGTTCGCCTCGTGTCTGAGTTGAACAGCCCGCGCTCCATGCCCGGCTGTCACTGGTCGGGCGGATTGTAGCGGCATGAGAGCAAAGCGTCAAATGACCATGAGGTCCTGGTCGAGGAACCCGTCCTCGGTGATCAGAAAGGCCCTGACTTGCGGGTCCGCCTGGTCGGTCAGCGAGATCAGGACGTAAGAGACCTCGCTGGAGTAGGCTTGCCCGATGTCTGTTTCCGAGGGGACCGCTGGGGAGGACGGGTGGGAGTGATAGATACCGAGTATCTCCAGACCCCTATCTTCGACATCCTTGAATATTCGGTACTGCTCGTCGGGATAGAGCCGATAGGATGTCGGGCTTAGCGCAGCGTTTCCGGCCCGATAGAGCCTCAGAACCCGACCGTTGCTGCCGGCAAGTATGCCGCAGGCCTCGTTGGGTGCCTCCTCCTGAGCATGAGCGATCATCTCAAGGAGGTGTTTTCTCTGTATCTGCAGCGCGATCCCCTGCGTTGGCATCTCCGAGGAGTCACCCTCCCGGTTAGCTTCTGTGAGACTATCGAGGTTCACGAGATTGGATCGACGTCAACTGGCCTGGCCCTCGTGACCGGAGGCACGGCGAGGCAAGGAAGCGGGGGTGAAAGCCTCGGGGAGCAATTCTCCTACCGTCAGCACCTTGTGCCCGTCCTCCAGGTCGGCCATAACAACCCTGGTGGCCAAGCCAAACTCTGCCATCACCTGACGGCACGCCCCGCAAGGAGCGGCCATATTCTCGCTGACCACGGCCAGCGCCTCGAATTGGCGCTCCCCTTCGCACACTGCTTTGAAGATGGCCACTCGCTCTGCGCAGATGCTCAGCCCGTAGGATGCGTTCTCCACGTTGCATCCGGTGTAGACGCTCCCTGAAGCGGTCCGGAGCGCTGCACCGACTGCGAAGCAGGAGTATGGCGCATAGGCCATGTCCCTGGCCTGCTTGGCCATAGCGACCAATTCCGATAACGAGTTCGGCCTATTCATCTTTGACCACTCTAACCTTCTTGATACGCCGACCCAGCAGAGAGAGCACATTGATGCGCACTCCGTCCAGTACAAACTCGTCTCCCACCTTGGGCACTCCTCCCAGTCTGGAGTAGATCAGTCCACCGAGGGTGTCGCTTTCCTCAGTGGGCAGGTTCGTCTTCATCAGCCGGTTCACGTCGTCGACGTCAACGCGGGCATTGAAGACAGCCTCCTTTTCGTTGACGATCTCACTGAATGGTTCCACAGCATCGTACTCGTCCTCGATCTCACCCACAATCTCCTCCAGGGCGTCTTCGACCGTGACCACGCCCGCCATGCCGCCATACTCATCCACCACCATGGCCATCTGGATGCGTTCACGCTGTAGTTCCTCCAGCACCTCACCGACCTTGTTTGTCTCCGGCACGAAGTGGGCCGGGCGTAGGAGATCGCGCAGTCCCTGCTGCGACCCATCGTTGTCGCGCAAGTGGGCCAAGACGTCCTTGGCGTGCAGGATGCCCGCGATGTTTTCGCCGTCATCTTCGTAGACGGGGATCCGGGAATGGCCGGTTTCCACGATGAGGTCTAGCGCGTCATTGACCGAAGCGCCCACGTGCAGCGCCACCATGTCTACGCGCGGGACCATGATCTCTCGAACCAGGGTTGCGTCGAATTCGAAGATGCTGGCGATCATCTCCCTTTCGTCTTCCTCTATGTAGCCCTCCTCCTCGCCAGCGTCGATGAACAAGCGCAACTCTTCCTCCATCTCAGCCGCATCCTTGGGCGTGTCTGGCTCCTTGGAGTCCTTCAAGAGAGCATCGGTTATCGCTCTGAAGACCCATACGAGAGGGTAGAGGATTGTACTGAGCCATTTGATGGGCTTGACCAGAACCAGTGCCGCTTTCTCAGGGTCCCGCATGACCCAGGCCCGGGGAAGGAGCCTGCAGAGGAAGAGCACCAATAGAGTCAGGGAGAGAACAACGAAGACCGATCCCCATTGCGGGGCGTAGCTCAGCCCCAACACGGTCGCCAGGCAGGCAGCAACGATGAGGGCAACGTTCTTCAGGATGAGCAGGGCGGACAGATGCCATTGCTCATGTTCGAGTACGGAGGCCGCCAGTTCCGCGGCTGGCAGCCCCTCCTTGGCCATTCTCTTCACGCGGAAGGGGTTGGCTGAGGTCAGGGCAGTCTCGGCGGCAGAGGCAAAAGCTGTAAGCAACAACGACAGGCCTATCAGAATGGCCTCTATGAGACTCTCGGTGTCCAGTTCAACCTCCTTCCCGGGCGTTATGCGTCGGTACGCGTGCTCTGACGGAGCTGTCTCATCTTTCGCTCTTTGGCCTCCGCTGAGAGCACGATCTCGTTCTTGGTGGTGGTGTAGGGAGCTGGCCCCAGGATGAGGGTATCTGGCGCAAGATCGTCGCGCAGGACTACCCCAGGCCCCACGATGCTGCGAGGTCCCACCTTCACCCCCGGCATCAGCGTGGCATTGCATCCCGTCTTGCAGTGCGGGCCCATGATGACTCCCAGCTTGTCCATACCGGAGGACACCTCGTCGCCTTCCACGGTCACCGGCACCTCGCCCTCGTCGAAGCGATAGTTAGCCGTAATCGTTCCCGCTCCGAACGAGCAATTGTCCGACAGTATGGAGTCGCCCACGTACGACATGTGGATCCAGCAGTTGCTGCCGATCAAGGATCGCTTGATCTCTGATGAGAATCCGATCACCGAGTTGGCGCCAATCGAGGAGTGGTTCCAGATGAGGGCGTTATTGCCGATCACGCTGTTTCGTCCGATATAAGCAGGCCCGCGGATGACAGCATTCTCAAACACCCTGGCGCCCTCCTCGATATGCACGTTTCCGTCGATAATGGCCCGAGGCGAAACCTCCGCTTGGTCACTTATTTGCTGTTCCTTGATCGATCTGGCCATCAGGTACTCGTTGATGGTTAGCAGGTCCCATGGGTACTTGAAGGACTCGAAGATTCCATCATAGGGCACAAACTCTACGTTCCCCTCATCGATGAGGCCCTGGTAGGCTGCCTCAAGCTGATAATTGGTCAAGGGTGTCCGGTCTATGTAGTCGAAGATGAGCGTGGAAAAGAAATACACTCCGACCACCACTACCTTACTGGGCTCTTGGCCCACGAGGGGCTTCTCTACCACCGCAGTGACCTTGCCGTCCTTGAACTCGAATACTCCGAAACGCCACGGCTTCTCCATCTCCCTGCCCACGAGCACCATATCGCTTCCGCTCCGCTCCGCCTTGTGCATGACTTCTTCCAGCAGGTGGGGCTCGAAGATGTCGTTGCCGTTGACCATGAAGAAGCGATCTGCCAGCAGGTGCTGCGCCGATTTGAGGGCGTTAGCCATGCCTAGCGGCTTCTCCTGGACGGTGTACCGTATGGTCGCCCCCAGGGCATCGCCCTGGCCAAAGCACTCTTCGATAGCCTGCGATTCTGGGCCAGTGACGATGATCAGATCTTTGATTCCGGCTTGCAGCAGGTTCTCGATCACGTACTGCATGAGGGGTTTGCCCACCAACTCGAACATGGGCTTGGGTTTGTCGGCACTGAGCGGAAAAGCCCTTTCGCCGGCCCCGCCCGAGAGAATCACGGCCTGAACAGTCACGTCACCTCCAGAATATGCAAAAAGGCCAAGACCTGCCGTCACCCCAAGGATGCGAGCAGCAATCCTGGCTCCGGACCGCCTGACGGCGGCAACCAATCATTGTCCCTACTTGAAGGTTCCTCGTCCATCGCGCTCTGTACTACGAGTGGCTCGTAGTAAGGGCTATATGCCTCCCACAGAAGCTGGGGCGGAAGGATTCGAACCTCCGAATGGCGGCTCCAAAGGCCGCTGCCTTACCGCTTGGCGACGCCCCAGTGTTGGTTCCTCAGCCATTCTACCGTATCGAGGGTCATTCCGCAACCTGACTTGGGCTTGGCAGTCCCGGTATACTGCTGGACAGTGCAGGGCTTCAAGAGATGCGTTCTAGCGTCCGGCGTAGCGACGATCGACGGTATCGAGGTATCGGAACTGCTGGCGCCCGGGCTGCCGGAGGAAAGGGGTGAGTACGAGGCCCGCTACGAAGCCCCCGATGTGTGCCCACCACGCCACGCCACCCATGATGGCTTCGCTGGACGCACCGATCACTGCGATGCCATTGAACAGCTGCATAACAAACCAGAAGCCAAGCACCAGTATTGCCGGCAGCGCCACCACCTCCATGTAGACCAGGAGGAAGATGCCCACGAAGACCCGAGCGCGCGGAAAGGAAAGCAGGTAGGCGCCGAGGACCCCTGCTATTGCCCCGCTGGCGCCAATTCCTGGGGCCGTCGATACCGGGGCGATGAGGACCTGAGCCAAGCTGGCCACCACTCCGCAGAGGAGGTAGAAGCCCAGGTACCGTTTGTAACCCATGATGCCTTCCACGTTATTCCCGAAAATGGCAAGATACAGCATGTTCCCGATCAGGTGGAACCAGCCACCGTGCAGGAACATGGAAGTCACCAGGGTCAGCAGGACCGCGGGTTCCTGCCGCCAAGCGACCACGTCTGCCGGTATGGCGCCCCAGGTATAGATGAGGCGGTCTGCGCGGGGTCCCAACACCAACTCCCAGGAAAAGACTAACACGTTCAGAGCGATGAGCGCGTAGGTGACGAAAGGCGTACGTTCCGAAGGCACGCTGTCGCCGAGGGGGATCATCCTCTCTCTCCTCTGCCCCCGTCCTTTCTCTCTGGGGGTTGGTAGGGGGTAGGGATGTATTGCACCGAACGCCGCCTCCCGCCAGCTTGTGGGTACAGGTCCATCAGGGCATATACTTCGTCGGGCATGTCCTCGTGAGCGGGAAGTCCCAGCTTCTGGACTTCTTCGAGGGAGATGGGGTAGTCATGTGTCCATCGCCCGCTGGCTAACGCCTCGGCTAAACGAAGGGCCTGCGCCTTCTCGACCCCGTTGCCCTCCAAGATCTCCTTGACCGTATCCCTCACCTGCGCCACGGCCTTGCTGGCGATGTCGGCCAGGATCAGCGTCTCGTCATCGATCTCATCGATGCTCTTTCTATCTAGAACATGCAGCACCGAGAAGGCTGGGTACTTCCCCACCTGTGGATCGACGGGACCAAGAACAGCGTTCTGGTCCATGACGATCTCATCGGCGGCCAGCGCTACCAGTGTCCTGCCGGACATCGCATAGTGTGGCACAAATACGGTCACCTTGGCCTTGTGTCGGATCAAGGCCTGCGCGATCTGCTCGGCGGCCAGCGCCAGCCCGCCAGGGGTGTGCAGGATTAGATCGATCGGCAGATCTTCGGCTGTGAGGCGGATAGCGCGTAGGACCTGCTCCGACTCCTCCACATCAAGGTAGCGCGAGAAGGGAATGCCCAGGAAACTCATGGTCTCCTGGCGGTGGATGAGAGTGATTACCCTTGACCGCCTCTTCTTCTCGAAGCGTTGGATCACGAAGCGCCGGCATGCCTCCTGATAGCGACGCTAGAGCGCGAGGGTAAACGCTGCGAAGATAAGGAAAAGCCAGAGCAGGGTTGTGAAGTCCATGGCTTCTCTCGCTTTCTTGCATACTCTCCACTATACGGGGCGCCCCAGCCTTTCACGTATGGTCAAGAGGGCGAACTGGGGCAGGGCCAGCATCCTTCGCCAGCGCCAGGGCTGGTGGAACAGGCGATGCAGCCACTCCAGGCCAAGCCTTTGCATCCAGCGCGGCGCTCTCTTGGCGCGCCCGGAGAGAAAATCGAAGGCTCCACCCACACCCATGGCTACGGGAACATCGAGTCGGGCCAGGTTGCGGGCGATCCATTCCTCCTGGTGCGGCGCGCCGTAGGCCACAAAGAGGATATGGGGATGGGCGGATTTGATCTCGGTGGCGATGGCCTCCTCCTCTTCTGGGGCAGGCGATCCGGTGTGTATACCAGCGATCTCCAGCCCGGGGAAGCGGCCCATCAGATGGCGGCCTGCTGCCGCAGCGACTCCCTCGGCCGCACCCAGGAGGTAGATGCGGTAGCCCCTTTCTGCGGACAGCGCCGCCAGCCCCACCAGCGTATCCACACCAGTGACCCTTTCGCGCAAAGGCCTGCCGAGCAGGCGTGCTGCCCAGAGCAAGCCCTGACCGTCCGGCAGGTTGAGCGCCGATTGATTCAGAATCCGCGCGAACTGAGGGTCGCCCTGAGCAGTCACGATGAACTCAGGGTTGACCGTGTTCACCTGGTGTGGACCTCCCTGTGCGAGGTACTCCTCGATCCGCGCCAGCGCATCGTGGCACGTGACGCTGTCGACCCGTATTCCCAGGATTGTGATCGCAGCTTGGCTGTCCATCCGTTAAGCCGCCATGCGGCGAGGGCATACGCTGACCCCCGCAGAACGGAGGAGCGGGGAGCGGCGGCAGATGTGCGATCTCTTGGACCGCCACGGCAGGCCACTTACCGGTGTTCGCAAAGCGGCAATGACCGTGTCCTGGGTGGCGAGCCTTGCCATGGTCACCTGTCCTCCAAAGCAGAGATCTTGCCGAGGCGCCGGCGGTGGCGCTCTTCGTTGGAGAAGCCAGCCTGGAGCCAGGCCTTGACGACCTCCACAGCGAGCCCATAGCCCACCACTCTTTCCCCCAGACAGAGGACGTTAGCGTCGTTGTGCTCTCGACTCATCCGGGCCGAGTAGACGTCCTGGCACACGGCGGCCCGGATGCCCTTCACCTTGTTGGCGGCTATGGCCATGCCCTGCCCTGTGCCGCAGACGAGGATTCCCCTGTGGTAGACGCCTTCCGCTACCCCCCTGGCCACGCTCTCGGCATAGTCCGGATAGTCGACTGCGTCGGCGTGATGAGGCCCCAGGTCGTCGCACAGATGATTCAGTTCCCTCAGGGTTTGGGCCAGCTCAGCCTTCAGGCGGTATCCTCCGTGGTCCGAGGCGATGGCGATGCGCATAGGGTGATCCCCCTCCCAGCTTTTCCGGCTTGATCGCCGACCATTATACCTCACTCAGGATGGAAGGTCAATGGGATAGGAGGAAGCTATGAGCGAGCCCGTGGAGGCGCACGGACAACGCGAACCCCGTTCCTTGGGCCACGGCAGAGCCCCCGATCTGACAGTCAGGCCAGCAATACCGCGCCAGGCGCCTTCCCCGCGCCCGCTCGGGCGGGTGAGGGAAGGTCTCGTACCCAGCGCATTATGACGCGGAGTAGACTGTGCTGAGGGTTCGATGCATGGGGCCAAGGGCCAGGGTGGGGGATGAACAAGGTGTTTGCGCTGGCCCTCTCCGCATGGCGCGGTCAGCGATCCAGGGGCCAGTCCCAGAAGAACTCAGGCCTGACCCTACCCAGTGCATCAACCCCCACACCCTCCATCTCCAGGAGCGCCCTCTTCATGGGCAGGCCCCCGCCAAAGCCTCCCAGACTGCCATCTCCTCGCACCGTGCGATGACAAGGTATCACCAGAGGAAAGGGGTTGCGGGCCAGAGCGGTGCCCACGGCCCTATAGGCCTGCGGGCGCCCCACGTGGGCTGCCAACCTCCGATAGGAAGTGACGAACCCACGGGGGATAGTCCTCTCCGCCATCAAGACACTCCACTGAAATGGGGAGCAGCGGCTTCGGTCAACGAGATCTGCGGGCAGAGGTACGTCTTCCCCTCCCAGGTAGCGCCGGATGGCGTCAACCAGTGAGTCCAGACCCGGGTGTCGCCTCGCTCCTTCGGCGAGCTTCTCACCGACCGCCGCCTTGAGAGGCAACAGGATCTCCGTCACTATTGGGCCCTGCTGGCGCGGGCTCCAGACGAGGGTCAACTCGCCGAATCTGGAGGGGATAGTCTCGTATCTGCTCTCTGCTTTGGACATGTAGCCTGTGCCTCCCGGAGGGATCGTAAGGTTTGTTTGATGCACTGCCTGCCTGCGCTTGCCTCTCACCTTCGCAGGGGTCCGGTTATCCGGGCACTCAGGTTGGTCCTGGTTGGCGACCTAGATGTCGAGGTTCCTGACCGACTTGGCGTGGGTCTGGATGAAGCGTTTGCGCGGAGGGACAGCTGGTCCCATGAGCTTGTCGAAGGTGCTGTCGGATCGTACCGCATCTTCGATGTCTACGCGCAAGAGGGTCCTCGACTCGGGGTTCATCGTCGTTTCCCAGAGTTGCTCGGGGTTCATCTCGCCCAACCCCTTATACCGCTGCATCTCAACTCTCGAGTTCCCCTGCTTCTTAAGCAGGTTTGCCTTCTCTTCCTCGCTGTACACGTAGTGGTGCTTCTGCTTGGCGGTGATGCGATAGAGTGGTGGCTGAGCGATGTAGAGGTGTCCGCTGGTGATGATTGGCTCCATATAACGGAAGAAGAACGTGAGCAGGAGAGTGCGGATGTGTGAGCCATCGACATCGGCATCGGTCATGACTATGATGTGGTGGTAACGGAGGTTCTCTAGGTCGAAGCTGTCCTCTATGCCCGTACCCAGCGCGCTGATCAGGGCCTCGATTTCCTTGTTGCTCAAGATCTTGTTAAGACGGGCCTTTTCCACATTCAGGATCTTACCGCGCAGCGGTAGTATGGCCTGGAAACGCCGGTCCCGGCCCTGCTTGGCCGAACCCCCGGCCGAATCGCCCTCCACAATGTAGATCTCGCATTTGGCCGGATCTCGTTCCGAGCAATCTGCCAGCTTGCCGGGGAGGGTGAGGCTCTCCAGCGCGCTTTTGCGCACTACCAGATCTCGTGCTTTACGAGCGGCGGCTCTTGCTCGCGAGGCTATCAGGCATTTCTCCACAATGGCCTTCGCTGCCCTAGGGTCCTCTTCCATGAACGTAGATAAGGCTTCCGAGACCACCGATTCAACCTGCCCCTTGACCTCAGCGTTGCCCAGCTTCGCCTTGGTCTGACTCTCGAACTGGGGATCCGTCAGTTTTACGCTGATGATGGCGGTCAACCCTTCCCGCACATCCTCGCCGCTGAAGTTGGCATCGCTTTCCTTCAACAGGCCATTCTTGCGGGCGTAGTCGTTGATGACCCTGGTCAGTGCAGAGCGGAAGCCGGTGAGATGCGTACCGCCATCCACTGTGTTTATGTTGTTGGCGAAGGCGTGGGTGGACTCGGCGTAGCCGTCCGTATACTGTATAGCAGCCTCTACGATGGACCCATTGATTTCCTTCTCCACATGAATGGGGTCGTGGAGAGGGTTCCTGTTCCAGTTCAGCCGCCGGACAAAGGATATGATGCCGCCTTCGAAGTAGTAGGTTCGCTCCTGTGCTGTGCGCTCGTCCAGGAAGAAGATCGTGAGACCCCTGGTCAAGAAGGCCATCTCCCGGAACCGCTGGGCCAGAGGGGCGAACTTGTAGTCTAGGGTGTTGAATATCTGCTGGTCGGCCATAAAAGTGGTCTTGGTTCCGGTGCCCTTGACCCTGCCCCCTACGGCCTTGACGGGAGTCACGGGGACGCCGCGCTCGTAACGCTGGAAATACGTCTTCCCGTCCCGTTTGACCTCCACCTCCAGCCATTCGGAGAGGGCATTGACCGCCGACACGCCCACTCCATGAAGACCACTGGCTACTTTATAGCCCCCGCCCCCGAACTTGGCTCCGGAATGGAGGACCGTGTGCACAACCTCCAAAGCCGATTTTCCACTCTGTGGGTGGACGTCCACAGGGATACCCCGGCCATTGTCCACCACGGTGACGGAGAGATCCGGGTGAATGACAATCTGAATCTCGTCACAGGACCCGGCGAGGGCTTCGTCTACGGAGTTATCTGTGACTTCGAAGACAAGATGATGCAGGCCACGGACGTCCGTGCTGCCCACATACATGCCCGGGCGTCGGCGGACGGCCTCGAGCCCCTCCAGTATCTCGATGTCAGATGCCCCATAGGCGAGCGTATTCTGTGCCACTTGTTGCCCGTAGACCTCCTTAAGTGTCTCCCCCTATTGTAGCACAAATCGCAGGACTTGGAAAGCCGCCGGGCACCGCGTCAGCCAGCCAGCTACGACATATCGTGGGTGCTGAGACATGTAGCCCCACAGATTGTGCATGTCGGCATGGGCCCCGAATGGCGGCCCGCACGTCCCGTCAAGGACGCTGCAGGCTGATGAAAAGTGGTGCTACGCCTGCCGTAGCCCGCGTGGCGAGGGAACAGCTCAGGCAGGTCACCACCCGCCGGAAGCTACTTTCGATGACGCCAGGGAGTGCAGACAGACCGCGCGCGAGCGCGGTTGACAGTTGGGCCCGTCGGATGATATACTGGTGATGCCTGCATGGCACACGGGGCTTGTCTGCAATGAACAGTACTATACGCGATGTGGTGGGAGGGGTCATCATCCTGGTGTTGGTGATCCTCCTCTTTTCGTCCACGATCTCGTGGCTTGTCTTCAACTGGCTCAACAACTCGTACTACTCCCATGGCTTCCTGGTACCCCTGGTGTCGGGCTTCTTTCTGTGGAGAAAAAGGGACGTCTTCGCACGGGATAGGCGGAACCCCAGTAACTTGGGCTTGTTAGTCTTGGGCATCAGCCTGGTTGCCTTTCTGGTGGCCCAGGTGTGGCAAGCCTATCACATCTCGGCTGTGGCCCTTATCGTGCTCCTCAGCGGGCTCGCTCTGTATTTCCTGGGAGTGCAGGCCACTCGCCGTATAGCGTTTCCCCTGGCTTTCCTGCTTTGTATGGTCCCCTTGCCGTTCATCAACCGCATGAGCCCGGCTCTGGAGTCCTTCACGGCCAGCACGTCCACAGCCGTGGTCAGCCTGCTGGGTATACCGGCCGTCAATCATGGGTCTCAGATCCAGCTACAAGACTCCAGCTTCGTGGTTGGTGCGGCCTGTAGTGGACTCAACTCCACGGTGGCCCTGGCTACCTTGGTAGTGATCTTCGTATACGTGCTTGAGGGGTCTTACCTGGCTAAGAGTGTGTTGCTGGCTTTGGCCGTGCCCATAGCCCTGGTGGCAAACCTTTTCCGAGTTTCGTCCCTGCTAGGCATCGCCCACTTCTTCGGAGCCGAGGTGGGCATGAGGTACTTCCACGATTACTCCAGTCCCGTGCTCTTTCTTCTCGCCTTCGGACTGTTGATCCTGGTTAGTAGGTTGGTCGGGTGCTCAGACATTCGGCGCGATATCTAGTTGTCGTGGCGCTGCTAGCCGTCGCCCTCGGCGCATGGCTTGTTGTGTCCAAGGGGCTTGCCTCTTCGCCGGGTCCGAGTCCTTCCCAGCAGAGCGAAGAGGAGCAGTTGGAAGGCAGCGAGGCCACACAGGTAGCGATCGTCGATGTGGAAGGCTGGTACCGCCGAACGCAGTATGAGCGGGCTTTGGCTACCTCCATCGATTTTACACTCCGGCCGGAGCTGTTTGCAGCCATACCAGGGGAGATCGGGCGCTGGCGGTCTCAGGGGGCGGATTCGGCGATGGGGGCTACCGTCAATGAGTGGTATGATAGCCCCGAAGTGGCCGCCACCCGTCAGTACGTCAACGACGAGGGCGATACGCTGTTCTTCTCAATTATCGGAAGCAGGGGCGGCAAGAGCTTTCACCTCTTTGAGCACACAGCGCTGACCTGCTATCCTGGTAGTGGTTGGCGCATCGCTGATGTTGGCCTGGAGGGGATAGAGATCGGCGACTCTTCGGTCAGCGTACAGCGCGTGATCACCGAGAAGGGCGAGCTCAGACGTGTTGTCCTGTACTGGTATCTTTGGACCGACCCGGAGCGCTCGCCGGAAAGTGGCATCCTCTCCGTCACCCTTCACGCCAACGTCGCCGAGTCGGAGGAGCAGACGTTGGCATCGCTAGAGGAGTTCTTCAGGCTGCTCTTTCCAGCAGTGATGCCCTGGCGCCGTCTGGGGTAGTGGTTCTCATCTCGTCGCCTGTGCGGCCGGCGTGATCGCCATTCCGACCGCATGCAGAGGGTATTCATCTGGGACTGTTCGGTGAGGGCCGAGGCAGGCTGCCCGATGTCCACTAGCTAGTTTCTCTCCAGTGTAGCGAGGAGCACCATGAGTGTGGAGATCACCACAGTCAAGACCAAGATCCTCGTTCCTGGCAAGCGGCGGAATCTGCTGCACCGGGCCCGACTCGTGGATTTCATCCACGAGCGCATTGACAGGAAGCTGATCCTCATCTCCGGCTCCGCCGGATACGGCAAGACCTCGTTGCTGACCGACTACGCTCACGACACCGAGCTACCGGTCTGCTGGTACTCGGTGGACGAGTGGGACCGGGACCCCAGGCTGTTTCTCGAGTACCTCGTAGCTTCCATCAAGGAGCGCTTTCCACAGTTCGGCGAGCGGACCCTAGGGGCGCTTCGTGAGGGGGTTCATGGGGAGGGCCTGAGATCCACTGTGGGCACCCTGGTGAACGAGATATACGAGGCCGTGCCGGAGTACTTTGCCCTCGTCATCGACGACTTCCACCTGGTGAGCGATTCCAGTGAGGTCACTTCTCTGTTCAGTCTACTGCTGCGCCGACTGCCTGAGAACTGTCACGTTCTGCTCGCTAGCAGGAGTACGACGCTGGGACTCCCCGTCATAGAGTTGGTGGCGCGCGGTGAGCTGGAGGGGCTTGGCAACGACGAGCTCAAGTTCACTGCTGGGGAGATCCAACAGTTGATCAGGCAGAACCATAACCTGGATCTGCCCCTCGAGGAGGCGGAGAGACTGGCGCAACAGTCGGAAGGATGGATCACAGCCATTCTCTTGACCACCCACACCCTCTGGAAGGGCCTGCTGCACACCATGGCGCTGGCCCAGGGAGACGACAGCCAGATCTTCGCCTACCTGGCCCGCGAAGTCTTGCAGAACCAACCAAGGGATGTGCAGTCCTTCCTCATAGGATCTTCTGTGCTCCAGCGCATGAACCCGTCCCTCTGCAACGAGTTGCTGGGCATGGGCAACGCGCGCGAGATGCTGTCCCTGTTGGAGGACAAGAACCTGTTCGTGTCCAGGCTGGTCGGGGACGGTGAAGAATGGTTCCGATACCACCAGCTATTTCAGGACTTCCTATCGACCAAGCTGCGGGGAGACCATGACCGCTATGTGGGCCTTCATCTGAAGGCTGGTCGGATGTTCGAGGCCGCGGAGAGCTGGGAGGAGGCCATACGTCACTACTTGGAGGCTGGCGCCTATGACGAGGCACAGCGACTGGTAGAGGCCATGGCCAGTTGGGCTTTCAGAACGGGCAGGTGGGGTAGTCTGCTCTCCTGGACAGATTCGATGATCCGGGCCGGCAATACGTCACCCTGGATGCACTACTGGCAGTCGAAAGTGCTGATGGACTATGGGCGGCTCGATGATGCTGTGCGGGCCCTGGAGAGGGCCAAAGATGGCTTCGCCACGAGAGCAGATAGCCTGGGGATGGTACGAGCTCTTCTCGAAGAGAGCAGCATTCATCGCCTTCGTTCAGAGTATGCAGAGGCTATCGCCAAGACCGATCAGGCACTGTCCCTGATGGGCGACCGCGAGGACGCCAGCTTGACGGCCATGGCCCATAGGATTCTGGGCATCTGCCACGGGCTGCAAGGGGAGTTGGAGCTGGGACTGGCTCGGCTCCAAGAGGCGCTGTCCCTGTTCGAGGGCTTTGGCGAGGATCGTCTATATGATGTGGCCATCACTCTGCACGACATCGGCACGATCTACTACTCGGTCGATGTGGAGAAGTACTTGCACTACAGCCGCAAGGCTCTCGCGGCCTGGCGACGCCTGGGCGTCAGGGGCCCTATGGCCATGACCCTCAGCAATATTGGAGTAGCCCAGTATCGACAGGAGAGATACGAGGAGGCTCTGGACACCCTTCAGCAGGCTCTGGCAGAGGGACAGGCTACGGGACTGCTTCGTCCTCAAGCCTATCCCAGGGCCACTATGGGCGACGTATATCGCATACGGGGAGAGTATGCCCTGGCACAGGAGGAGTACACTCAGGCACTGGCTCTGGCCGAAGAGGCCGACGAGGAGTTTCTCGTTGGCTATCTGTGGGATGCAATGGGCAATCTGGAGCGGTTGCGGCAGAACTTCGACGGAGCTGAGCAGTTGATAGACAGGGCCACAGAAAAGGCGTATGAGCATGGTTCTGACCGCGAGGTGGGTCTGTATCAGATCTCGCGAGGGATTCTGCTCCACGTGAAAGGGAGGGAGCAGGAGGCTCTCCGCACGCTTCAACAAGCGGCTGCAAGCTTTCAGGATGGCAGCGCAAGGCAGGAGTCGGCTAAGTGCTACTTCCACCTGGCCAGCGTTCTCTTCTCCATGGACGCACCAGACGAGGCGGCGCTGAACCTGGAGATGGCGCTCGACATACTGGCCCAGTCCGGGTTCGACCCTATGTTGGTGGACGAGGCGACTGGCAGCCGGCCGCTGCTTGACCATGCAGCGAGGGAGGCCGCTGTGCAGAGGCATGCCGAGCTGATCCGAAGACTGCAGGCGCGAACTGAGCCGCCCGACGGAGAGGGGTTGAGGCCGGCTCCACAGCCTGCTCCCACTCATCTCGAATTCACAGCCTTGGGCACGTCCACCGTCCGTCGAGATGGCGCCATGGTGGACGCACAAGAGCTGCGGCTGCGAGCCAAGGAGATGCTGTTCTTCTTCCTCGCTCACCAGGTGGTGACCAAGGAACGCATAGTCGCTGCCTTGTGGCCTGAGCTATCCCTCGCCAAGGCCCACAGCACCTTCCACTTTTATCTGTACCAGGTCAGGCGTCTGCTGGGAGGGGCCGAGGCGATCTCCTATGAGGGCGGCGCCTATCGACTGGAGTCCAGACGTTTCCAGTACGATGTGGACGAATTCCATCGCAGCGTGGCCAAGGCAGAGAAGACCACAAGCGGGCGCCGCGAGACCTATCTGCGCGAGGCTATCGCTCTCTATCGTGGCGACTACCTCGAGGATATCTACTCCGAGTGGACCGACGAGTTGAGGGCTTCGCTGCGCCGAGAACACTTTCAGGCCCTGGAAGACCTCGCCCGTCACTGCCGGTCACGTGGTAGGCTTGATGAAGCTGCGGAGTCCTACCGCAGACTGCTGGACAAGGACCTTCTTCGAGAGGATATTCATCGCGAGTTGATCGAAACCCTTGTTGAAATGGGTGATAGGGCCGGCGCTATAAGGCACGCCGAGAGGCTGCAGGGGATTTTGTACGAGGAATTGGGGGCTGAGCCCTCGGCGGAGACCGCTATTCTGGTCAGAGGGCTATTGACAGGCGACTGAGCCTTGTATCTTGCTCTTCAAGCTATAGATTAGCTAAACCCTCCCCGTTATAATATGGGCAAAAGAAAGGACGGGGAGGTTTTCATTATGAAGCGGCTTGCACCTTATCTCACGGCTCGTAACGTCAAGATTGCCTGGATAATCATCACGCTCGTTGCCCTGGCGGCGGCAGCGGGTGCTCCTCCGGGATACGGTGGAGGTGGAGGAGGCTAGAAACAGGCCACAGCAATGATCTTGATCGCTCTGTGCTTTGCTCTGCTGCTGGGGCTCGTGGTGGCGGGAGGCAGGGTCAGCAATCTCGGGGCCGTACAGGTCAGGTGGGGATGGCTGGCCCCTCTCGCTTTTGCGATGCAGGCCTATTTGATCTTCTTCCCGGCGGACAGAGCTGGCGGGCTGCTCAGCGCCAGGTCATTGCTGCTCACGGCATCACTAATGCTCTTGTTGGTGGTGGTCTGGCAGAACCGTCACCTACGTGGAGTGAAGCTCATTGGGCTGGGCCTATTGCTGAACTTCCTGGTGATGGCTGTGAACGGAGGGTTCATGCCCATTGCTCCTGACACATTGGCCCAGATAGGGTATGACGGCAACGCGTCTCAATTGGAGACTGGATACATCGTGGGTCGCACCAAGAACGTGGTCGTTGAGCCCGGAGAGGCGAGCTTGTGGTTTCTCTCCGATATCATGGTCGTTCCCAGGCCTTTTCCCATACCTACTGCCCTGAGTGTGGGCGATCTGCTGATTGTAGTGGGAGTGTTCGTCTTCTTGCGGGAGGCCATGTTCTGGCACACGGCTCGAGTTAGCTTGGTGTAGATCGGAGGAAAAGGGATGTCGGACCAGACATTGAACAACATCATGTGTATGGCTTTGATAGATGGCAAGTTCCGTGACGCTCTCCTGGCTAATCCCGCGACCGTGGTCGGTGATTTTGAGCTGGATGCCGAGGAGCAGCGCGCCCTGAAGAGCATCAAGGCAGATTCTGTGACGGATCTGGCGCGCAAGCTGCATGCCTGGATGATGCAACGACCCAACGGAGGAAACGGTCATTGTAGAACCTATCGGCCCAGGCAGGCCATGCACAGGCTGTTCCTGGAGCCCGTGGAGTAGGAGGCGAGGCCCGAGGGGGTCGGGTCCTGCGACCGTCTGTGGGACAGCAATTGCTGTAGGTTGGGAGAGCGTAAGCGCACCAGCCTGCGGAGAGAGTGTCAGATTGTACCGCCTGGCTGTACAGGCAGGGGGTGCTGCTTTGTGGTCTGTGGCCGGCGTAGGAGAGATCGAGCAGATGAGTTCTATCAGGCGCGAGTCCAGGTCGGAGACGAGTGAGAGGATCTTGGTCGTCGATCACGAGCAGATTATCCTGGACCTTCTCGAACGAGTGCTGAATCGTGAAGGGTACCGAGTCTCTACCTTACGTAGACCAGACGCGGCCTTGAGTGAGGTTCGGGCCGGCCAGTATGACCTGGCCATCGCTGACCTGGACCTGTGGCGCTCCGATGGCAGCGAACTAATGCAATTGATCAAGCAGGCCTCTCCTCGAACCGCGATCGTGGTGATGACCGGGTACCCGGAGGAGACGATTGTGCGGTTCGCCAAGGAGCATGCTCAGGGGTATCTGGAAAAGCCCTTCGCTCTAGAGGAGTTCCTGGCCGTGGTGAGAGCAGCCTTGGCAGCGCGGAGAAAGAGCGCGCAGCCCAAGGTGATTACCCCTCAGCCTGGCGTCGCATCCCCTGGCGAGGCAACAGCCGTGAGGGGAGCCTCGGCGTCCTAGTCGCATACGGTGACGCGCCCGATGATCGAGTCCGCGGTAACCCCATGGAGGCAAAGATCACAGGACCGGGTGAGCCCTTCCTATCCATGGGGTTCTGGCGATGTCCGGCAAAGATGGTGCGTGGCTGCATTCTAGGCGAGATGGCGGTGCCTGATGTCGAGAGGGCGCAACTGCTGCGAGCGGTGAAGGCCAAGTGGGCCTTTGGGGGGTCACCGGACTTCAGTCAGTCTGGATAGGCTGCTGCAAACCCAAGGGGGGACAGAGTGGATGTCATCAGAGTAGCAACCCGGTCCA
>DATEXS010000135.1:0-2699 GCA_035256725.1 Anaerolineae bacterium | reverse complement strand
AAGCCAATGAGGGTGAGTCGTGAGTGAAGAGGGGCACGAGCTGGTCATCCGGCGCATTCTGGTGGCCTTGGATGCATCTCCGCATAGTCTAGCAGCGCTCGAGGCGGCCACAAGGCTCGCTACGCTCTTTGGAGCTGAGCTCTTGGGTGTATACGTCGAGGACATCAATCTCCTGCGAGCGAGCGAACTGCCCTTTGCCCGGGAGACAACGCTACGATCCGGGGCTCGCCGACGCCTGCGTACTGAAGAGGTTGAGAGGCAGCTGCGCCAGCAGGGACAACTGGCGCGTACAGCGTTCACAGAGAGCGCCGATCGAGCCCGGGTCCAGTGGTCCTTCCACATCTCCCGCGGGGCGGTCGTGTCCGAGCTGATCACGGCGGCTTCGGGGATGGACCTGGTCATCCTGGGGAAGTCCGGCTGGTCTCCCATCGAAAGGAGGCGCCTGGGCTCCACCGCTCGAGCCCTCTTGTCTGAGGCCCCCAGAGCCGCGCTGGTCCTGGAGCACGGGACTCACCTTCGCCCACCTTTGGCCGTGGTATGTGACGGCTCGGCACTGGGACTAGAAGCCCTCAACTTGGCCACCACACTGGCCGAGCGCGAGGGCAGCCATTTGATCCTCCTTGCGCTGGCCGAGGATCCCCAGGAAGCAAAAAAAGTGCGCGAGCAGTGTTCGCAATGGTTGCAGGGAAGGGGGATGCTGGCCCGCTATCGCACCTTCCACCAATGGACGGCCTCGCGTGTGGCGGACACCCTGGAAAGGGAAGGCGCCGGAGGCCTGGTTGTGCCCGCCACCGAGGCGGTGCTCCACCATGACGAGCTCCTGACCCTACTGGGGGCGACGGATACGCCCATCCTTCTAGTTAGGTGAGCGCGTCACGCCCTTCGGCGAGGTTGGCTCTGGCTGGCCGCCTCCCTCTTGCCTTCCGCTCTCACTCCGCGGGGACCATCTTCCAGACCTTCCCGGTGGTGCCGGTCGGGCCCGTACTCTCGGTTGTCAGGACGTACAGTTCAAGCTCAGCATCTTGACCGAAGGCTAGAACATAGGCGTTCAGTCTCGCGTCGTCGCTCGTGGCGATGGACAGCTCCCTTATCTGCCACAAGTGACCCTCGCTCTGCGGACGCGTGGCAACGAAGATCATCCCGTCGGCACTGTCCCAGGCGGTGGTCCAGTCACCAAACACATAGCTTCCCTGCAACCCAGGGATCGCGTTCCCCCGGTATACAAAGCCACCGACCACGCAGGTTCCAAGCCCTCCCGGCAGCGAAGGATGGCCATATTCAGTGATCGGTTCGATCAGACGCTCACCATGAGCACCGGTTTCGGGACATTCATCAGGCGACTGATCCGGGTTGTTTGGATCGAAGCAGTGGGTGCCTTCTTTGGTATTCCATCCGTAGTTCGCGCCCTTGGTGACGATGTCCACTTCTTCCCACAAGTTCTGTCCCACATCCGCGGCGAACAACTCGTGTTCCCCGCCTGCATCGAAGGACATCCGCCAGGGATTCCGCAGGCCGTAGGCGAAGATTTCATCTCGGCCCTCCTTTCCTACAAAGGGGTTGTCTGGCGGAATGGCGTACGGATCGCCATTGTCCACATCGATGCGCAGGATGCTCCCCAGAAGGGTGGTGAAGTCCTGCCCGTTGCCGATCGGCGGATGGCCCAGTCCTACGTCGTTGCCGGCCCCTCCATCGCCCAACGAGATGTACAGATAGCCTTCGGGACCAAAGAGCACCTGGCCGCCATCGTGGTTGGACTGAGGCTCGTGAACCCGCAAGACGATGCGCTCCGAACCAGAATCTGCTCTATTAGGGTCTGTGGCTGAGACAACGAATTCGGAGATGTGGGCAGAGTGATCCCAGCTGGCAGGGGCGTCTTCATCCGCGGGAGCGCTGTAGTACACGAAGAATCGCCCGTTCTCCGCGTACTGTGGGTGGAACGCGAAGCCCAGAAGCCCCCGCTCATCATACTGTCCCTGCAACCCTACCAGCTTATGCCGTAGGTCGAGGAATGGTTGTTCGAGCAACTCACCGTCAGAGGAAAGGATCTTGATCAGACCGATCCGGTCCACGATGAATAGCCGTCCGCTATTGTCGCCTGCGGAAGTGACGACCACCGGCGAGTTCAGGCCCTCGGCCACGACCTCTAGCCCAACGCTCGTGGGCGGCTCCGATGGGGCACCCGGCGTCGGCGCAGGCGTCGCCGTAGGCTCTGACGCTCCCGCCTCCCCTGTCCCCTGTACCGGGGTATGCGTGGGCACCGAAGATGCGGCAGTGGCCCGGGCGGGAGGCGTGGAAACGGGCTTCCCGGCACATGCCGCCGCCACTGTAACGCCGGCAAACGCCGTGCACAGCGTGACTGAGATTCTCCTAAGCATCACTATCCTCCTCTCCAACACCAACCTCAACCTGCTAGATGACCGTATTATGGCACACAATCTACGCCCATTAGCGATGGGAATGGTTGTGAACGTGTTTGGATCGGGTTGGACGGGCTGGCTGGCCTTTGACCTATGGGCCGGCGTCAGCCTGGCTGCCAGGGTACGCTCCGCAGACGAGCAGCATTCAGGCAAAGCAGCAGTGACCAAGAAACTCCAACCTATTCCAAACCATAAGCCAACCGACTGCGTCGTTGGCCTAAGGCACTTATGTGCTATACTCGTGGTGGCGAAGTGCAGCCGCGGAGTACAGGTCAGGCCAAC
>DATEXS010000134.1:0-13158 GCA_035256725.1 Anaerolineae bacterium | reverse complement strand
GTCCCTGTGGCCGGGCGGCGCGGTTTCTGAGGGAGGCCACTGCTCGGCAGGACCGCGGCTACGATGATCATCGCCTCAAGTGGCCATCGTCCGGCCACGAACGCCGTGACCAGGATACGCCCACGCGCCTGGCAAGAACCTCTACTCCACGGCTTCCAGGTCCAGGGGCGCGAACTCCATGATCCGGTGGTTGTTGGAATCGGAGATGTATACCTGGCCCTCTTCGTCGATGGCGATGCCCGTGGGCAGGTCGAATGAGGCAGCGTCGGTCCCGTACTTGCCGAAGGTGGCCAGCAGGTCCCCTTCGTTGGCGAAGGCCAACACCCGCGATCCCTCGGGGTCGGTCACATAGGCCCGTCCCTGGCTATCCAGGGCCAGATAGGGCTTGTTGACGATGGATTCGCCCACCCAGCCGTCCACCCTCCATTGCCGGACGAACTGGAAGTCCTCGTCGAAGACCTGGACACGTTGGTTCCAGGTGTCTGCGACGTAGATGTTGCCCTGCTGGTCAATGGCGATGCCCACAGGCTCCAGGAACTGTCCCGGATCCGAGCCGGCGCCGCCCCATTGGCCCAGGGGATTGCCGTCGGGGTCGAACTTCTGGACCCGCTTGTTCCCCGTATCAGTCACGTAGAGGTTCCCGTCCGGGTCCACCGCGATGTCGCGCGGGCCATAGAAGGTGCCCTGCGGCTCGGCCAACTCTCCACCCATGTCCTGGAACACGCCCCAGTAAGTCACCAAGTCGCCATCGGAGGTGAACCTTTGGATGCGGTGATTCCAGGTATCGGCCACGTACACGAAGCCGTCGCTGTCCACCGCGATGCCCCAAGGCTCACTGAACTGGCCCGGCTCCTGGCCGAAGGAGCCCCAGGCGGTGATCAGGTTGCCCTCGGAGTCGAACTTCTGGATGCGGTTGTTCTGGCTATCCACCACGTAGACGTTGCCCTGGGAGTCCAGCGCCAGGTCCTTGGGGAAGCTGAACTGCCCTTCGAGTGCCCCGGATTGGCCCCAGGTAGTCAGACTTCGCAGCTCCCTGTGAGCCTCTGCGTATTCGCTGGCTGCGTCGACCTGGTAGGGGACGGTGATGGCGCTGGACTGCCAGATCTGCGCCGCGATGTCTCTGCGCATGTAGAAGGCGAAATCGGAGGAACCGAGAGGCTCCTCCAGCTCCCGGTAGAGCAGGAAATCGATGGCGCTCTGCCTTGTCTCCGGATTGCCCAGATTCTCGATAGCCTTGCAGCCTAGACTGCCCCAGGTGGCCGGGTCACGACCCAGGAAGAAGTTGACAGCCTGCTGGCGTGTCTCGGAGTGGAAGAGCCCTTTGAGAGCGCTGCATTCGCCAAGGCTGCGGTAGTCCTCGGGGAACCACCAGCGCAGCCGGTATTGCTGCCGGACGTAGTCTGTGAGATAGGGCCTCACCGTCCCCTCGTTCTCCAGGCCCACGAAGACCACCGGCGCGTCCAGTTGGCCCACGGGTTCCTTTCCGAAGAAGACCTTGTTGGGGTAGTCCCGGAGATACCACCACAGTGGCCAACTGGTGAAGTCGTCAAAGGCCACGCGCATGTCCTTGCCGCCAGCGAGTCTCTCCGATAGCTGCTCCACCTCCTCCATGAGCATGGTTACGTCGGGGGTGGTCTGTGTGTAGATGAGCATATCCTGGGCCACGTCACTGTGAATGTAGGTGGCTATCCAGGCGTAGCGGATGGTGAGGATGGTCAACACCAGGACCGCCGCGAACAGGAACCCTCTGACAAGGGCGGACGGGCGCAGCCGCCTGGCCACGAGGAAGGTGAGGTAGATAAACGCACCCGAGAGCACGAGGCCGGCCAGCCAGCGCGTCAGGGTGTTCAGTTCTCCCAGGTTGAAGCCCGCAGCGGGCAGGCCCTGAGAGAGGACACGCGCCACGCCAAGACAGGCGGAAAGGAAGGCGGCGAGCACCAACGCAGCCGTAGGCACCAGGACCAGCAGATAAGCGCCTCTGCGCTGGCGGAACTCGTCCCAATCGGTTCGTTCCAGCACCTCGCCGATGAACCTGGCGGCCAGCAAGATCATGGGCAGGGTGAGATGCACGACCAGCCAGGGCATCTTCTCTCCCGCCCAGCTGTAGATGATCAAGGCCACGAGGCCCCAGTAGGCCAGCAAGACCCAGAAGATGTCGGACAACGGCCACACGGCCTTCTTGTCGGCCGAACTACTCACCTTTGCCTGCCTGAAAGAGAGGTAACCCACGCCCAGGAAGGCCAGCAAGAGAGGAAGGAAGTCATACAGCGGGATGAGCACGAGGTAGTAGAACCACGGTTGCCCACCTCGCTGTACGCCTTGCTGCGCTAGCCAGTAGCCCAGGGCGCCGATAGGGCCGGTCAGAACTCCTCCCATGTTGGTCAGTAGAGTGGTGTGCAGCAAGAGGTAGATGGCCCAGAAGACGCCGGCGGCGGTCAGCCAGCGTCGCCGGTTCCAGGCCAGGCCGAGGGCCGCGAACACCGCTGCCACCAGCAGGATGACCACGAGGTCATGTTGGCCATAGTTCACGTAGTCCAGCGGGTCCCACCGACCCAGGATCTTGATGATCAGTGCTGGGAAGTAGAGCGGTCCACAGAGGCTACCGATGAGGATCACCAGGTCGAAGGAGGCCAGGTCCGGTGGAAACTTGCGGTCCCGCGACCATTCCCAGGCCAAGAGGAGCACCAGGAAGGTGCCGAAGATGAAAGTGGTAATGTAGGATATCTCCTTGGTCGAGAACAGGAGGGACAAAGCGGCAGCCAGCAGACACAGATGAAGCTGCCTTCGCCCATCCAGGTACTTGATCAGGGCTATGAACGCCAGGATCTCGAAGCCGGCAGAGAAGATGTCCTCGCGAATAAAACGGGAATAGTACAGGAACCCGGGCGAGATGGCGAACATGGCAGCCGCGGCCAGCGCCCCGTATCTGCCCAGCCATTTGCGCAGGAAGTACGGCGCAATCACAAAGCCCAATCCGAAGAGCGCTGGGGCAACCCGTGAGGTGTAGTCGCTGGCCCCGAACAGGAAGTAGATGAGAGCTGTGGTGTGGAAAAGGACTGGACCGTGGAGGAGAGGGTTGTGGACGAACCCCTTGCCCCGATAGAGCTCCCACGAATAGAAGGCGTGCATACTCTCATCGTGGTGCTGGGCGCGGCTCCCCAGGTCCCAGAAGCGAGTGCCAATGGTCAACAGGATGATGGTCAGCCAGCAGATCAACTCCCAGTTAAGCGCTATCCTGGCCAGCAGGGGCTGGTCCAGGATGGAGAACCGCTTTTCCATGTCGCTATTCACCTCGTCATTCCTCCCGCTCTGGGGCCACCCACATCACTATCTCAGTGTGGGTGGGCGCCTGGAGGGATTCGCGGAACAGATACCAGTTGACCAGGTCATGGCCCGTGATGCCCCCACCCCTCCATGAACTCTGGATGCGGTACCGTGCTCCCCTGTAATCGGGCAGGTGCTCCGAGGACGGGGAAGGGGCGATCACCACCGTTGCGGGAGAGGACGACAGTTCAGATACGAAGGACAGGTCCTGGAAGTCCTTGAGGTACCAGGCCAGAAGGGGATTCTCGCCGCCGGTGACGACGATGTCGATGGTCTCCCGCTGTCCCTCCTGCTGATTGGAGAAATCCTCCAGCGCCCTGGTCAGGTTGCGTACATCGGCGGAGGTGGTCTCTTCCGAGAGGATCTCGAAGGGGTTGGCTGGCAGTGCCTGGTTGAGGCGCCACGAAAAACGAAACATCAGCCCGCCAAGCAACACAAGCACGACCAGTCCGCCCGACCGGAGAGCGCTCCGCCAATCCAGCGCCAGCAGCCCCACCGCCAATACCAAACAGGCGATGAAGAACACGGACAGTAAGGCCAGCATCAGGTTTCTCGGGTCGCCAGGGTTATTGGGGTCGCCGAAGGCTGCCAGTTGGATTAGCAGATGAAACAACGCCGGAAGACTGATCAGCACCAGGAGCCTGGTCCAGGCCCACTGCTCGCCCTCACGCACCAGATACAGCAGGTCTCCGATGGCTCTGCCCGCTAGCAGGGTGAGGGGCAGCAGGATCAGTAGAATCCCGGACGGCGGCTTGCTGCCCATCAGCGAGTAGACCAGCAGGCTCACTCCGAGCCAGCAGAGCAGGAAAACGGAGAAAGAGTCCCGCCGCCACAGATAGCTGGCGCCTGCCAGCCCGAAGACGAGGATGGGCAGTTCGTAGACCAGTAGCAGAGAGAGATAGTAGTGCCAGGGAAGCGGGTCCGCCACGGGAGGGAACTGGTTGAGCCAGGCGGAGAAAAGGTCCAGGACGGCCTGGATCCCGTGAAGGTTGATCAGAAGTCCGGTGGCAATCAGCACGGTCAGTGCGGTGAATAGTCCGAGGGCGCGCAGGACGGTTGCCCGATCCGGCCTTTCGCTCAGCCACCGCTGGAGAGGGGAATTCCCCGTCTTGCCCGTGAGGCGGTAGTAGATCATAGGCGCGAGCCAGAAACCGGCCAGGACCAACAGGAGCACAACTGTCGCCCCACTGGCCAGAAGCGCGATGGCCAGGGCTGCACTGACCATATAGAGTTGCCCGGAATCGGCCCGTCCGGCATAGCCAAAGAGGCCGGACACCAGCGCCAGGAAAGCGGCGGCGAGGACGATCTCCCCATTCGCCTGCCGTGAGAAGAAGACGAAGGAAGGTGAAAAAGCGAGGAGGGCAGAGGCCGCCAGCGCCCCGCGCCTACCGAGCTGCGGGCGCAGCAGATAAGGTAGACCCACCATGGAGGTGCCGGCCAGGGCCGGCAGCAGGCGGATGACGAAGTCCCTGGTCCCAAAGAGGAGGTAAGAGAGCGCGCCGGCGTGGAACAAGAGAGGGGCGTGCCCTCTGATCTGGGCAGCGCCTCCCCCATAGAAACGCCAGGCATCCAGCGCCAGGTGAGCTTCTCCTTCGTGGAGGGGTTGGGTGCCGAGGGCGTAGAAGCGCACGAACGCCGCCAGCAGCACGAAGAGGACGTATAGGCCAGACTCCACCGTCAGCCAGGGTGGGCCGAATGGCCGGAGGGCCGCTCCTGTGTTTTGCCAGTCGGTGTTTTGTTGCTCCATGAAGACGCTCGCGGCAAAGTCGCATGCCCCTGGGCAGGCTTCGGACCTGCCTGTGTCACGAGGGCCAAGTTCCCAGGAGCACGGCCAATTATAGCAGCCCTCTCAGCAAAGGCAAGACGGAGGAGAGCCGTCCGAGGTCTTGAATTTACCCCCCGCCTGCTGTATACTAAAGGTGAGGAAGCTTACAAAACAGAAGGCGCGCCAATGATGGAGAAACTGCCCACGACCCTTGAGGAGCTGCTTGAACGAGCGAGGGATTCCATTCCTGCAGAGGGATTGAGCCTGATCGAGCGTGCCTATCAGGTGGCCTCTGAGGCGCACGACGGCCAATTGCGCATGTCGGGCGAGCCGTTCATTCACCACTCCCTGGCCACAGCCGCCTCCCTAGCGGAGATGCGCCTTGACGCAGCCACCGTGGCTGCCGGCCTGCTTCACGACGTCCCCGAAGACACGGCCGTAACTGTGAAGGACATTGAAGAGAACTTCGGGGAGGAGATAGCCAGCCTGGTGGATGGGGTGACCAAACTGAGGAAGATCACCTGGACTAGCCTGGAAGAGGAGCATGCCGAGAGCCTCCGCAAGATATTCCTGGCCATGGTGGACGATATCAGGGTCATTCTGATCAGGCTCGCCGATCGGCTGCATAATATGCACACCCTTGGGGCCCTCCCCACGGAGAGAGGCACGGTGATGGCCAGGGAGACGCTGGAGATCTTCGCGCCTCTGGCCCATAGGCTGGGCATGTGGAAGATCAAGGAGGAACTGGAAAACCTGGCGCTGCAGTATCTGGAGCCCGACAAATACCAGGAAGTGGTGGGGCTCTTGAGTGAGCGGCGCGCGGACCGAGAGCTATACCTAGACGGGGTTGTGCAGACGCTGCGGAGGGACCTGGCTGCGGAGGGAATCGTGGCCGAGGTCACCGGGCGCAGGAAGCACGTCTACAGCATCTACCAGAAGATGCAGAAAAAGGGCCGGGAATTCGACCACATCTACGACGTGCATGGGGCGCGGATTATCGTGGATGACATAAAGGACTGCTACGCCGCACTGGGGATAGTCCACTCCCTGTGGCGGCCCATCGCCGGCGAGTTCGACGACTACATCGCTATGCCCAAGGACAACATGTATCAATCGCTCCACACAGCGGTGGTAGGCCCTCAGGGGCGCCCGTTGGAGGTTCAGATCCGGACCTGGGACATGCACTGGACCGCTGAATACGGGGTGGCTGCGCACTGGCAGTACAAGGAGCAGGGGGAGCGAGATGCCGTCCTGGAAGCCAAGATGGCCTGGCTCCGCCAGTTGATGGATTGGCGCCGCGATTTCGTCGATGCCCAGGAGTTCGTGGATTCCTTGAAAACGGACCTCTTCCCAGAAGAG
Source organism: Anaerolineae bacterium (assembly GCA_035256725.1). GTDB lineage: Bacteria > Chloroflexota > Anaerolineae > UBA7937 > B3-Chlor > JAUVXJ01. The sequence goes on along the minus strand of DATEXS010000134.1, from coordinate 6,710 downwards.
GTCTATGTGTTCACACCCAAGGGCGATGTCGTCGAATTGCCCAGGGGGGCCACGCCAGTAGATTTCGCCTATCACGTGCACACAGAGATAGGCCAGTTGTGTCAGGGTGCCAAGGTAAACGGGCGGATAGTCCCCCTCAACTACCAACTGAAAGATGGGGACCAGGTGATGATCTTGACTGCCAAGAAAGGCGGTCCCAGCCGAGACTGGCTCAACCCTCATCTCGGGTATGTGAGAACCAGTCGCGCTCGACAGAAGATCAGGCAGTTCTTCCGTCGGCAGCAGAGAGAGGAGAACGTCACTCGGGGCCGGGCGCTTCTGGAGAAAGAGCTAAAACGGCTGGGTATAGAGCGAGAGAGCTACGATGACATCGCCAAGCTGTTCCGTTTCAGCAAGGTGGATGACCTACTGGCGGCTGTTGGCTATGGAGACGTCAACGTCCATCAGATCTCTACCAGGATCCTGGAGCTGGAGGGCGGTCAAGGGCAGCCAGGTCAGCAAGAGCCCGTCACCGTCTCTGCCCCTCCAGAGGGCGCAGGGATTCGGGTAACCGGGGTGGGCGACCTGTTGACCAGTATCGGCGGATGCTGTAACCCACTTCCGGGAGATGCCATCATCGGGTACGTAACCAGGGGGCGCGGCGTCACCATTCACCGGCGGGACTGTCCCAACGTGCTGCGTGTGTTGAGGGATGGAGACAAGGAGCGCTTGATAGAAGTCGACTGGGGAGAGGCTCAGGATACCGCTTACCCCGTAGTAGTCAGAATCACCGCTTACGACCGCAGGGGTTTGCTCAAGGACATCGCGGCCATCATAGATGCCGAGGATGTAAACATGACCTCGGCGAGCATCGACACCAGGGCAAAGGATCAGGTGGCCTCTATCGTCGCCACCCTAGAGATCACCGGCATGGCCCAGCTGAGCCGGGTGCTGGCCAGGATAGAGAGCCTCACCAACGTCCTCGAGGTGGTGCGCCAGACCCGCTGATGGAGAACTGTTCCGGTCGTGGCCGTCTCAGAGCGGTACTGGAGTCAGCAATGCGTAGGTCCACGGCATGCCGTGGACCTACGGGTTTGACAGGCCGCAGCTAGATCCTCAGCTTATCTCTTCCGGACTCGCAGCCCAGCATATCCGGCCAGGCCCATCAGGCCGGTGGCCAAGAGTATCACGCTCCCGGGCTCAGGCACGAATTCCGGGGGAGGCGGCTCTTCCGCCTCCAGGAAGCACCAATCTACTCCGAACTCTATGAAATTGTTCGGCGGAGGCACGCCCGGGAGGTTCAGGTCCCACTGCAAACCAGACCCGCTGTTGTGGAAGGGAGTGGCGCGTACGGTGTCGTCGAACCCCGGCCCCTGGGTGATGCCATCGGTTCCGATGTTGTTCCAGATCAGTTGATAACCGGCCTCCTGGTAGTGGCTGGCGGGCGGCATGGCAGATCCCAGGTCCTCCAGCACCGGCACGAAGTATTCCAGGAAGGTCTTCCCCTGATTCCAGGCCCCCACTGCGCCCGCGGCCGGATCATAGTATCCATAACCGCTATTGGAGTCGTCCGGCCACAGGTCAGCGGCATGGAAGAAGGTGAAGGCTTCCGGCGCCGAAGACTGGAGGGCGCTGACCGTGTACATCACCCTGAAGCAACTGTCACCATCTACGTATCGGATCCACTGGAATATGTCCAGGCCCGCCGCCCATACTTCGGTGGTCAGCTTCCAGGGATCGGCCGCATTGCCACTGCCGCCAACGGTGCTTTGGGCGATCGGTAGCCACGGGATAACGGGGTTGCCGGACGAGACATCATGAAGGCCCCAGTTAGGTCCATACACCAAGGGAGGTACACCCGGCGGTCCCCACCACATGAGCGCGCCGCTGTCGGCCTCGTCGTAGTCGGGTGGATAGACCTGCCCGTCCGGCTTCCCTGCATAGAAGACCTGGATGCTGGTGTCCGCGGCTACGTGGATGGTCAGCGGATTGCCGGTGATCGTCACGTGCCCTACGGCCTGGGGTTCTGGGCCGCCTGGGGTGCTGCCCCTATCGGCCAGGGCCAGCGTAGGAAGCATCGCTACCAGCAGGGCCAACGTCATGCTCAACATCAGCCCTGTGAGGACTCTTCTCTCGAACATTTTCCTCGAACCTCCTCCCTTCATCGAGTCCGAATGCAAGAGATGGCCGAATCTGCAAACAGTATAGCACACAGTGCCTTGCGTGTCAAGACCCACTTATGCAAATACTCCGGAGGTGTGTTTAGGCTGGTGCACGCACTGCTGTGGCGTCGACAGGCCATCGCAAGCCTGCGGAGAGTTGGCACCGCCGGCTGGATGAGGCCCTGGCTCGGAGGATATGCCGCGGAGGATGATCGCTGCCTCGTATGGTGGAGATAGTGTGGCCCGCCTGAGCTGGAGGAGGGTCAACTGTTCAGAGCCTGCGAGCCGTGACTGGCTCAGTCCCCGCCAGGCCCCAAAAAAGGCCATCGTGCGAAACACGATGGCCTTGAACTCAGCGATCCGGCGGATATGCATCTCAGGCTTTCAACCTGATGTCTGCCATCCGGGCGGTTGGCTAGTGGCCTGCTACTCTTCCTCTCCCTCGCTGTGGCGAAAGTCCTTGGGCATATACTTCTCGCGTCGCCTCATGTGCTCGGCGAGGGATTCCGTGTTGAAGTGCCACCGGCCAGCCGCCTTGCGCGCCACCAGTTTGCCCTCCAAAGCGAGTTTGGAGAGACGCGCGCGGGTCAGGCCGGTGATGCGGCGCGCCTCAGAGGTGGTGGCCCAACCGGAATGGGCCTTCTTGGTGAACTTGGCCAACTGCACAGGCTCCAGGAACCAGCAGTTGGAGCGCCTGCCGGCCTCGACCAGGCCCTCGCGACACCAGCGGCCTATGGCATCCTTGCCCCAGCCGGTCACCTCTACCGCTTCGCGCATGGTCAGCCATTCCTTGGGGATGTCGCGCGGCCAAATGCGCATCTGAAGCCCGCGTCGCCGTGCGCCTTCTTTGCGGGCGTTGTAGTAGTCGAGGAGACCTTGCCTGGAGATAGCCCACTTCATCTTGGTGCCGCCACCCATAGGCTCCTTGTAAGCCTGCACCAGGCCCTTTTGGCAGAGGCGATGGATAGTGGAACGTGAGCACTCAAAGATGGCCGTAGCCTCGTTGATGTCCAAGAACTCCTTGTCCTTGACGCGGTCCAGAGCTTCTTGGTTGATGGTCTCCATGTTCAACTCCCTTTCGGCCTCCAAGGAATCGCCTGGGCCGAATGTGTTCTCAAGGTTAGTGGCCTGTATGTCCCGACATGAACTCTGCCTGGTTGGCGACAACAGACTACTGCTCTAATATTATCAAAGTTCACTTGCCATGTCAAGCGCCCGACAGCTCTGCCCTCTGGTGGCGCCCAGCACGGCGCCCAGGGTTCATCACGTCCTTTCCGAGGCGGGGCAGGGGGGCCATGGTCCCGAGTCTGAGCTCCGGTGGCGTCGGTGGTTGCCCAGAGCACGGGTTCCTCTCACGGGCGCCTGCTTGTGATAGCCTGGGGACGCTGGCGTAGAATAGGGCCGCGACAGACTCATTGCCCGGGCGAAGTCGTAGCGTAGCGCATCTGTATTGGCACGCGTGGACACTTCTGGGCTCAAGCACTTCAGCCAGGCAGGGACGGGGGAGGCCTTGGGGATGTCTTGGCCTGGGGGTCACGTCGGCCAGCGCATGGAGTTGATGTGGGTGTCGGGAGCGGTGAGGAAGGTTGTGCCGACTCTCGTTGGTCGGACCGGATGGGCCTAGGCTGACCGTGCCTGGGCCACGAGCCCAACCCTCCGCAGTAGGGCCCACAGTTGAGCAACTAAGACCTCTTTGGCGAAGGGCTCCAGGACATGGGCATCGGCACCGGCGGCGAGCACACGCTCCACATCCAGGTCGTGCTCCCGCCTGCCCACCACGAGTACCGGAGCCAAGGTTCGCTCGCACACCGCCCGGCAGAGCTCTTCGCCCGGCTCCGCCTGGGCACCCATGGCCAGGACCACGGCGTCGGGAGGGTTGTGGTCCAGTTGCTCCAGTGCCTGAGTCCCTTCAGATACAGTGGTAGACAGCATCCTCTGCCCATCCAGGGCTCCAGCGATGCTCTCTGCGGTGTGCTTCTGCGGGGCTATGATCAGCACTCTGATCATGTCCTTCTACCCTCTCTCACGTGGATACAGTGCGTGTTTTACTGGCGGCACATCCTCTGCCATCCTATCTTAACAACTGGGCATTAAACGCGCATAAAGCGGGCATTAAAATCCGCTTAAAGCCGCGCGATCTCGACCAGGAATGGTAGTCGGCCCGCGGACCCTAGCAGCGGGCCAAGGCCGTGTGCTATAATCTTTCCGCCGTGTTGCGGAAGGTTCTTCTTTCATGCATAGGCGTTTCTGCCGCTGGGGCTGCAGTTGCGGCTGCCTGGTTTCTGTGGCGGCCAGGTCAGGCTCAGACGGCCACCCTGTTCGCCCAGCAAGGAATGGTCACGGTGGAGCGGGGGCACGATGTCCGGGAGATCACCCTTTCAGAGCCGGCCACAGTGCAGCAGGGGGACCGGATCCGCACCTCCACTGGTGGTAGGGGCCTTCTGGTGCTGTCGCCCTCTGCCTCAGCCGTGCTGGACTCCGGCAGCGAGGTTCTCCTGGGCGAACTTCGCCACAGGGAGGGAGGCTACTACGACATGCGCCTGGAGGTGATGGGCGGAGAGATTGTTCATCGGCTGTCCACATGGTCCACGGAGGTGAGCAGATACGAGATCCTCACGCCGGCCGCGTCTGTGCTCCCCTCGGCTGGCCAGTGTCTGGTCAGGGTCTCTGGCGATGGGGAGACGGTGGTGGAGGTGCGTGAGGGGATGGCCAAGGTCTCGGCTCGTGACACGACGGTGGAAGTGTGGCCTGGGGAGTACACCTCTATTGCTCAGGGTCGGGCTCCCTCGGTCGCGCGAGCCATCGTGGCCCGCTTCTTGCTCGTGTCCGAGAGGACGGGAAACGCCGAGATCTGGCTGCTGGACGAGGAGGATCGGGATTTCCAGTTGACGCACCAGGCAGCGTCGGACCTGGCACCTGTGTGGTCCCCTGATGGTACACGCGTCGCCTTTGAGAGTTGGCGGGACGGCAACAGCGAGATCTACGTGATGGATGGCGACGGTTCGAATCAACTGAACCTCACCGGCAACCCCGCTGATGATTATGCGCCCATGTGGTCTCCCGATGGCCAGTTCATCGCCTTCGAGTCCCTGCGCGATGGGCAAAGGGAGGTCTACGTGATGAGGGCCGATGGCGCGGAGCCGACCCGCCTTACCTTCGGGCCTGGACTGAGCGGCGCTCCCTATTGGGAGGTCGGGGGCTCGGAGATCATCTTCAGCAGGGTGGAGTCGGACACCAACGGCGATGGCGTCGTGGATCTAAGGGACCTGGCGGCTTTCTACTCCGTGCCTCAGGGTGGAGGGACGTCCTACGCTTTCTGGTATACGCGGCTGGTCTACGACGAGATGGTCTTTCCGTGGGTACGAAGGGCGATATCCTAGGTCGGCGAGGCCACGGCCCGTGTCGGACGAGCCCGGATGAAGCTGCCTGGACTTTCTTGGCTCCAGCGAGAGATGACGTGCGGGTCATACACTTGTGGAGGAAAAGTAGATCATGGCAAATGATGGACAACAGAGCCTGAGCGACGAGATCGCGGAGCGCCTGCGTTCCTGCGACAGAGCAACTCTGCTCAGGATCAAGGAGGCGCTGGACCTGGACGAGGAGGGCGACGAGGAAAGCACGGTTCTCTTCAGCGAAGGGATCAGTCGGCGGCAGCTGCTGGTAGGCGCCGTTGCTGGCGGTGCCGCCTTGGTCTCGACCAACCTGGCTACAGGTCTGGTGGCAGGTTCTTTGGGGACCAGGGCGGGCCGGGCGGTGGCCCAGTTGGAAAGTGAAGCCGAGCTAATCAAGCTGCGCGGTCTGCTGGGCTTGTACGAGAACCTGGAGCAGGTGGGCATTGATGCCCTCCTGAGCACGGGGCTGGCGGCGGTGTCCCTGTCTTTGGAGGGGCTGGAACTGGGGATAACTGTGCTTGAGAGAGGCGTGGATCTCGTTGACAAGGCGGTGACCGTCTTCGAGAGCTCCTTCTCCACCATCCGCAGGGGTCTGGTGGTGGTAGAAAACCTGGTTACCAGCCTGGAAGGCCGGGTGAGACAGCTTCAGGACGTAATGGCGGAAGTCCAGGACCTGGTCAGCCCGCTCAGTGATGCGGTGGGCAGTTTTTTCAGTTCGCTGGTGGAGCGTATCCCCGGGGTGGGGCCGGCCATCATAGATGCCCTTGACCGGATTTCAGAGCTGGTTGGATCGCTGCCAGACGCCATCGGCGAGGTCAGAAGCCGGCTGCTGGAGCCGCTTCGGGAGGATTGGTTCACTGACGACGAGGAGGACGGCGTCAAAGGCCAGCTATTGAATCCACTTCAAGAGAGCCTGTTGGAGCCTCTCGAAAGCTTCTTGGGCGACCTCGCGGATTCCATAAACAGCTGGCAGACGCAGTTGGCGGACCCCATGGAAGGGGCCCTGATGGAGCGAAAAGTGATCAAACAGCAGATCGTCGATTACAGGGAGCGGGAAGTGATCGCATGACCGCTCGGCGGATCTTGATCGTGGCTCTTATCACGACGATCCTCGTGGCAGGTTGTGAAGGGCCCCTGAACGCCAGGCAGACGCCCACCGGCGGAGTGTCTGTGCTTC
>DATEXS010000133.1:0-2501 GCA_035256725.1 Anaerolineae bacterium | reverse complement strand
ACATCTCCGGGGAAGTCAAGGGCGTAGCCCAGGTGCTGGTCCGCCACCTGCCGCTGGGCAAGATGGCCTACGTGCCCAAGGGCCCGGTGACCGATCCGGGGGACAGAGGTACATGGATCAAGCTGCTACGGATGCAGCGGGATTTCGGTCGGGCGGGGGGGGTCACTGTCCTCAAGGTGGAGCCCGATGGGGAGGGCGAGCACCCTCTGCGGGAGCTCTTCGAGGAGGAGGGCTACAGGGTCTCTGGGCGGGGGATTCAGCCGGCCACCACCTTAGTCGTTAGCCTCGAGGGCGATGAGCAAGAGATCCTGGGACAGATGAAGCCGAAGACCCGCTACAACGTCCGCTTGGCCGAACGGAAGGGCGTGACCGTGCGCCAGGGTGACGAGGCTGATGTATCCGTTTTCTACGGATTGATGGAGGAGACCAGAGACCGGGAGGCCTTCGGTGTCCATGAGGAGGAGTACTACCTCGAGGCCTGGCGGATCTTCGCGCCTGTGGATCGCGTTGGGTTGTTCCTGGCCTACTACGAGGACGAACCCCTGGCCGGGCTGATGGCCTTCGCCTTCGGTACCAGGGCCTACTATCTGTACGGGGCTTCGTCCGAGAGGCATCGTAACCTGATGCCCAATCACTTGCTCCAGTGGCGGGCCATGTTGTGGGCCAGGGGGCGCGGGTGCACCAGCTACGATCTGTGGGGCATCCCCGACGAGGCCGGGGACGAAGAGGAGGACATGGAGGAGGTTCTGGAGCGAGGAGGCCTGTGGGGGGTCTATCGGTTCAAGCGGGGCTTCGGGGGCCGACTGGTGCGGCACTCCCCTTCGTATGACTACGTCTACTCGCCCCTCTTGTACTGGTTGGGGACCAACGTGTACCCGAGAATCCGGGGTACTGGGGCTGGATTGGGCTAGTCGCTTGGGGCAACTCCCGGGCCACGATGGGCTCGTGCAGGGCATGATAGCCGTGCTTCAAACACTGTTGACTTCTCGCCGCAACCGTGCTATGATCTGATCCGTATTGCGATGGTAGTCGGCCAGGATTGGCAAGGAGTAGAGGCCTTGATGGACCCCCGACGGTTCCAGAACAGCAGCTCAGGTCGGGTGACAAAGGTTGGCGGCGGCCAGTCAGCCTACTGGGCCTTTGTGCCCCACGACTTGCCTCCTGCGTTGGTCTGGGATACTGAGCTGGCGCTCTCCTTGTCCCAGGCAGCCCTTGCGCTGGGGGAGCTCGCTGGACTGGGGCGGACCATGCCTAATCCCCAACTCCTTGTAGGTCCCTTTGTGCGTCGTGAAGCTGTCCTTTCCTCCCGCATCGAAGGCACGGAGACCGACATCGCGGACCTCTACGGGTATGAAGCCGGCCAGCTTCCCCTGCCGGGTCTTGGGCGGCGTGGACCTTCTCAGTCCGATGCGCACGAGGTCCTCAACTACGTCCGCGCCCTGGAGTATGGTCTGGGACGGCTGGACACGCTGCCGGTCAGTCTGCGCCTGATTCGAGAAGTGCACGTCCGACTGATGGAAGGTGTGAGAGGGGAGCGCGCTACGCCAGGCGAGTTCCGCACAAGCCAGAATTGGATCGGAGCGCCGGGGTGCAGTCTCAACGAAGCCGATTTCGTACCTCCGCCCCCGGCCGAGGTGCGCACCGTCCTGGATGCGTTCGAGAAGTACCTGCACGAGGGGGACAACCAGCCGCAACTGGTGCGCCTGGCGTTCATACACTACCAGTTCGAAGCCATCCACCCCTTTCTGGATGGCAACGGGCGCATAGGCCGACTGCTTCTGTCGCTGTTGCTGGTGCACTGGGGATTGTTGCCCCTGCCACTACTTTACCTGAGCGCCTTCTTCGAGGGGCACCGGGACGAGTACTACAACCTGCTGATGGCGGTGAGCGAGCGGGGTGCCTGGCAGGAGTGGGTGCAGTTCTTCCTGAGAGGCGTCGCCTTGCAGGCGCGCGATGCCATCGACCGAGCCAAGCGATTGCAGGATTTGCAGTTAGAGTGGCGCGAGCGGTTGGCGGGCGTGCGGTCTGCGCTGCCACTGCGCTTGGCCGACTATCTGTTTGAGTCACCAGTGCTGACGATACCGCGGGCACAGGAATTCCTCGGTGTAACGTACCATAGCGCGCGGCGCACCGTCGAGGTTTTGATGGCAGCGGGCATAATACAGTCGCTAGGCCAGATAGCCGGCGCAAGGAGTTTCGCGGCGGATGGAGTCCTAGATGCCGTGCGGCTCCCCTCTGGCTCAAGCTAGACAATTGTACTTTTCATGCCCAAAGTACAATTCATCGAGGCACCGTTGTACCTAGGTACAATTGTGCTGATTCACCCGGGCCCAATCGGCCGTTTTGCCCTGGTTGCGCGCTCCCTCGCGACCGGACTTCACGGTCTGTCTTGAGAAGTGAGATGCCCCCTGGGCAGTTCAGAGGTGGCCGCACGCCGTGGATTGGCTAGATGGTGGCGTCCGCTGCAAGGTTACTCGGCCCTGGGCATCCTATGACTACTT
>DATEXS010000132.1:0-4911 GCA_035256725.1 Anaerolineae bacterium | reverse complement strand
CACCGCCGCCAGGGCTTCGTCCACCCGTTCTCTCAGCTCCTGGCGGGCAAGACCCATGTTCTCTGGGCCGAAGGCTACGTCTTCCTCGACTACCGTGGCGACGAGTTGGTTGTCCGGGACCTGGAAGACCATGCCCACAGTCTGGCGGATGGCCCTCAGGTACTGGGGATCCTTGGTGTTCATCTGGTTGACCCACACGTCGCCTTGGGTGGGCAGTAGCAAGGCGTTGAGGTGTTTGGCCAGGGTGGACTTGCCGGAACCGTTCCTGCCGATAATGACCACGTACTCGCCGTCAGGTATGCGGAGGTTTATGCCTTCGAGGGCTGGCACCGGTTGTGCCCGGTCAGGACCGTAGGTGTGATGGAGGTCTTCGACTAGGATCATGAAAACCCTATGCTCGCAGGACGACACGCCAGCAAAAAAAACGGCCTCTCGGGCCAACCGGAGAGGCGCGAACGTCCAAGAGAACCAAAGATGACCCTTGGCTCAAGTGCCGTCTCGGTCCCGCGGATCCAAGCGACTGCGAGCATTAATGTTGAGTCCCAGGCTCGGGGCTGTCTAGCCAGTCCCCGGCAGTGTCAGTGTACCAGATTTCCGAGGTCTAGTCAAGCCGGATATTGACGATGGCTGGTTCTGGTTTGACAGGTATGGTTCGCGGTGCTAAACTGGTGGCCGTTGCGGAGACTGGGCCGGCCGGATTCGCGCGGCCCGACTCAGACGGGCGCCAGGCGATGGCAGCACCCTTCACGCCTGGCGCAGGGCTGGCCCAAGCGTGCGACCAGGGAGGTTCGATGAACTCCAGGATACGTGCTGACTTCCCCGTGACCCAGGATCTTACCTATCTGGATACGGCCTACGATGGTCCGTATCCACTCCCGGTCTTGGAAGCGGGCCTCGAGTTTCTTCAGAGGCGCTCTCGAGGGAGCGGTGGGCGCGTTCAGGATTGGCTCGAGATGCTCGAGCAGGCGAAGGGTGTCCTCGCTGATCTGATCAACGCCAGGCCAGGCGAGGTGGCCATCACTACCAACACCACCCAGGGCACGAACATCGTCGCTACCTCACTCGGTTTCGAGCCTGGGGACAACGTGGTGTGGGATGACCTGAGCTATCCCTCCAATGCCGTGGTGTGGCGCGGCCTGGAGAGCAGCAGGGGTGTGGAGAATCGGGTCTTGAAGAACGGAGGTGGCGCTGTCAGCCTGTCTGACTATGAGAAAGCGGTGGACGACAGGACGAGAATCATCAGCATCAGCCATGTCTCCCACCGCAATGGGTTTGTGTACGACGTGAGAGGGCTGGCCGATCTAGCGCATGCGCATGGAGCATATCTACACGTTGACGGGATCCAGGCGGTTGGCGCCATCGCGGTGGACGTCAAGAGCGCGGAGATAGACTTCTACACCTCTGGAGTCTACAAGTGGTTGCTGGGACCCATGGGGCTTGCCTTTTTCTACGTGAGGGAGGAACTTCTGTCAGAGTTGGAGCCGGTCTTTCGCGGATTCCTTCAGGTGGAGAAATGGGCAGACGACGCGCATTTGCTCCCCCAGGCATTCTACGAGACGGCGAGGAAGTTCGAAACGGCCACCGTTCATTTCCACGGCGCCTTCGAGTTGAAGGCTGCTCTGGACTACCTCAACGGCGTCGGTATGGACAGGATAGAGGAGCAGGTGCTGCGACTCAGCTCGAAGGTCTGGCAGGGCATGAATAACCTCGGTCTGAGGATGTTCACACCGCCAGAACCTCGGAGCGGCATTGTGACGTGCATCGTGGACAATGGCCAAGCGGTGAGCCGGCTCCTCCAGGAGAACGGAATCGTGGCTTCGGTGAACCCAGGGAGGGAACTGCGCATCTCGCCGCACTTCTTCAACACGGAGGAGGAGATAGACCATCTGCTTTCTGTTCTCCAAGCGGGGCTGTGAGCTGATACCACATCCTTGCTGTTCGAGGTAGGTCGGATGCCGGCACTGACAGACCGGCCATGAATAGGGTGAGGAGGTTTGGAGATGTCATTGGTAGAAGAGAAGCTACGCGAGTTGGGATACACCTTGCCTGAGCCGCCGACTCCCAAAGGCGTCTATGTGACGGCTCTAGAGGTTGACGGGATGGTGTACACGTCTGGATCGAGCTGTTTCGAGGGCGGAGGGCTGAAGTACCAGGGCAAAGTCGGGGCTCAGCTCACGGTGGAGCAAGGCTACGATGCGTGCAGGATCACCATGCTCAATCTGCTTAGCGTCATCAAGCAGCACATCGGCGATCTGGACAGGATTGAACAGGTGGTCAAGCTCACGGGGTATGTGGCCAGTGCGCCTGGCTTCGGGAAACAGCCAGCAGTGATAAATGGGGCCTCGGAGCTGCTGGGCGAGGTCTTGGGGGACCGAGGCAAGCACGCTCGATCGGCGATGGGTGTCAACGAGCTGCCCATGGACTCCCCTGTGGAGATCGAGCTTATCGTCAAGCTCAAGGACTGACGGCTAGCCGGTAAGTCGAGGGCTGCCTCGGCCTGGTTCCATGAGCAGCGGCAGGGACCGACGTTGCAGGGCAGCGATTGCGCCCTGGGGTCACCGAGGGCCTGTTACCCCACCCCCAATCCTCTCGATCCTCATGATTACGTCCCCGGCTGGATCGGGACAGATGATCCAATTGGCCCCCTTCAGCCAGTCGCCGTCCTCCAGGGGTCTCTGCTTGGCGGCGAGGAAGGGAAACGTAGCCTGAAGGGCGTAGAGGCAGAAGTGCCTGTTGGCGGGTATGTACAGTCGTCCCCTGCGCAGGGTGAAGTAGTCGCCCGGCTTCATCCCTGAGCTGCACTTCCCCCTGACCTCTTCCACTACCACTCGCAAGTCCCAGAGGTTTCCTTCCCTGCTTTCCAAGGGTTCCGGTGCTGTGACCTGAACGGCAGGGCGACTCTCCCGCTCTAGGGTGCCCATCCGTTCGATCTCAAAGACCACACGTCCGTCAGGATCAGGGCACTGCACGTGATGTACGCGCCACATCCAGTCGTCCTCTTCGGACTCGAGGATCTCTCGCTCCTTAGGCGTGATGACGGGCAAGAGGTTGTGAAGGGCCCAGGCGCATACATGGCTGCCATCTGGAATCCGGATGTCCCCGTTGCGCACCGTAAAGTACTGACCGGGGACCATGGGCGGATCCGCGTCACATACTCCGAGGACTTCAGCCACTGAGATTCTCAGTTCGTACATGGTTTGATCCCCCTCAATTGGTGTCCAGGTGGCAGCCCCGGTTCGCCGCCGCACAGATCGCAGACCAGGGGCAGGTTGCTCCGCGGATGCAGACCAATCATCCCGAAGGGGCAGGGCTTCGCGCTCGTTGCACTTGCATGGCGCCGCCTTAGGTTGCTTGGCGCCTTTGGCGGGACCCCAAGGACCGTGGCCGCTTGCCCTGTGGGCTTCACGGGCACAGCGCCTCGTACCCCGCTTCGCAGTACTCCGTGTCCCCGCCGACCATGGTCATCAAGACGTCAAGATCCTTGAGCGAGTCAGGCTCCACCGTCTTGGGGTTGCCAGAGAGGATGACCATGTCCGCGAACTTGCCCGCTTTCAGGCTGCCCAGCACCGTCTCCTGTGACACTGCATAGGCGGGCTCTATGGTGAGCATACGCAGCGCTTGGTCCACGCTGATCTGGTGCTCCGCCACCCAAGGGTCTGGGGTACAGGTCGAGCCGTCCCCGTCTAGTTGCTGGCGCGTCACCAGGCCCCAGAGCATCATCAGCGGATCCACCGTGGTGTAGATACCCGTGCGGTCATACGGGTCGGGATTGTTCCATCCAAAATCCCCCTCGGCGTAGGCATGGATGCCCCTCCCCGGCAGGGCGAAACGGTTTACCCACTGGGTGTAGTGGTCTGGCCAGTCGGTTTCATACTCCTCTTGGTCACAGACATTCCACGTTCCCCTCACAGAGGAGAGTATGTCCAGGGCGGCATAGCTGTCGATCTGGTCAGGCCGGAGAAAACTGCTGTGCTCAATCTGGTGGCGGTAGATGCTATTCGAAGCGCCGCCCAGAGCGTTCTCAATGGCAGTGAGGACGGTGTCAATCCCGCGGTCGCCCATAGTATGGAAAGCCACGCGGAATCCCCTGCCCTGCAAGTCAGCGACGGCCTGGTTCAGATCCGCCTGGCTCAGGTACAAGTCGCCATCTTCATGGAAGCAGGCGGTGTTCGTATATGGATAGGGAATGGTCATGGCCGGACATCCACGGGGCGCCACGCCCGCGCCATCGGCGAAGATCTTGATCCCGGGGATGCGCACACGCCTGTTGGAGTCCAGGATAGGACCGTGTTCGGGGAACCACGCCCCTTCGTAGATCGATTGGCCTTCTTCATCCAGCCAGGCCAGGTTGTACGAGGGAAAGACGTTGACTCGCAACCGCAGCCGGCCTTCGCTTTCTGCAGTCAGCAGTTCGGCAACGGAGTCATCGCTGCCGGACATCTCGGTCACGCTGGTAAGGCCAAAACCCAGCAGGAGATCGACCGTTTCGTCCAGGGTCCAGGCCTCCGGCTTCCGGCGCAGGACGTGTGTGTGGCCGTCGGCAAAGCCTGGTAGCAGCGTGCGCCCTCCTAGATCAATCACCTCCGTGCTCGCCCCGCCCAAGGCCAGGATCGCGGCGTTGGAGCCTACGGCGAGGATCCTGCTGCCCCGGATGGCGATCGCCTGCACCTGCGCTGGGTTTGCCTCCATGGTCAGCACCACGCCGTGGTGAAAGATGATATCGGCCTCCGGGCGCTGGTGCTTCTTGAAGGCCAGGGGCAGATAGCCGTAGCGCATCCGGCCCGGCGTCAGTACCGGGTTGTCGGGCGAAAGGGTCCACTCGATCCCATCCAGGGATTCTGCGTACCCAATGGATGAGTCCCCGGAGGGCCCGCTGCGAAACCACATCTTGTAGGTGCCATCCTCGAGGAG
>DATEXS010000131.1:0-13640 GCA_035256725.1 Anaerolineae bacterium | reverse complement strand
GTGTTGAAGCCGGGCGGTCGCGTGGTGGTCAACCTGCCGGCGTACAATCCTCTGCGCAGCGAACACGATCTGGCGGTAAACATCCAGAAGAGGTATACGAGGGCGGACGTTGCCTCGGAGGCAGAGCGGGTTGGACTCACGGTGGAGCGGGTGGCCCACGCCAACACGCTGCTCTTTCCCATCGCCGCGGCGGTTCGCCTGGCCAAGAGGGTGCCCTCGAAGCCGGCCAGCGAGGCCAGATCAGACCTCAAGCCTCTTCCCCCAGTCATCAACCGCGGGCTGGCCCAGGTGTTGTTTGTGGAGCGTTGGTTGCTACAGAGGGTGGACCTACCTTTCGGGCTGTCAGTGCTCTGCGTGGCCCGGAAATGATCGACAGCCGGCGTTTGGACACCTTGGTGGACAGGGTACGTGGGCTGGCGCTGGGAGGCGGCTGGCGCCTGCGGTTGGCCCTCATCGGGGCGTGTTTCTTGCTGGGGTTCGCCGGAGGGCTGGCCCTGACCCTGGTGCATCCCCTTCTGATCCTGGCCCTTCTGGGAGGGATGGCAGCCGGGCTGGCCATGCTTCGGAGCACCCAGTTGGGGCTGTTCGGGCTGGTCGCCGTAATCTGCCTGCTGCCCTTCGGAGCCATCCCGTTCAGCATCGGCTTCTACCCCACTTTTCTCGACGTGACCCTGCTAGCGGTCTTCGGGGTCTGGCTGGCCCGCGTTCTCACCCGCACGCAGGAGGGCTTCGTCAGCTCCCCCCTGGATCTGCCCATACTGGTCTTCATCCTCCTGGCCTTTGTCGTCTTCATCGCAGGAAGCGCCCACGCCGGGGTCACCAAGGACACGCTGCGCCATTTTGCGGAGATCATCATCGCGGTCTCCCTGTTTTTCGTGGTCACCAACTCCGTGAGGCGGTTCTCCCAGCTCAAGCAGATCCTGATCCTCATCATCCTGGCTGGGTTCGCCGCTTCGGTCATGGGGGTGATTCTCTACTTCGTCCCACATGCACTGGCTGTGCGCCTGCTATCGATGCTGCGGGTGGTCCACTATCCGTCCGGGTGGGGCGTGTTGTGGTTCATCGAGGACAATCCGTCCTTGCCCATGCGGGCCATCTCCACCTCGGTGAATCCCAACGTGCTGGGCGGGTTATTGATTCTGATCATTACGCTGACCACACCCCAGTTGTTCGCCCGCAAGCCGCTGATCCCCAGGAAGTGGCTGGTTCCCATGTTGGCCGCGATGCTGGTCTGCCTGCTGCTGACCTTCTCCCGGGGCAGTTTTGTGGCCATCGGGGCCTCGCTGTCGATGCTAGGGGTGATCAGGTACCGGCGGCTGCTGCCGCTGATGGCTCTGGTCCTGGTTCTGATTCTGATCCTGCCTCAGACCAGGGAGTACATCCTGCACCTCCAGGCCGGGTTCCTGGTACAGGACCGGGCCACGGAGATGCGGATGGGAGAATACAAGGATGCGCTGACCCTCATCTCCCGGTATCCATGGTTTGGAGTTGGTTTCGGGGGCACGCCCTCCATAGACATCTACATCGGCGTCTCCAACGTCTATCTCCTCATCGCGGAGGAGATGGGCGTGATTGGGCTGGGGGCCTTCCTGCTGATCATGGGCCTGTTCTTCGCCTACGCGTGGCAGACCTGGAGAGGCATGGAGAGGGAAACGGAGGCCGAGCCGCTTCTGCTGGGCCTGGCGGCAGCTTTGTTCGGGGCCATGGTGGGGGGCCTCACCGATCACTACTTCTTCAACCTCGATTTTCCCCACTCGGTGTCTATGTTCTGGCTGTATGCGGGGCTGACCGTGGTGACCATCAAGGTCAGCGGGGGAGAGGGGTCGCGGCCTGAGCTTGCTGAAGGCGCCGGGGGCAGGGGTGCCCGGGAGGCGGGTCCGGGGCGACAGGGTGGCCTGGTTGACTTGTGAGGCGGGTCGCCGAGGTCCTTAGCGGTTTTCAGTCCACCTCTTGAGGAATTCCTGAGCTTTCTTCCTGGTGCGAGGGCTGGTGCTGACTAGCTGGGCCCTCACGAACTCCAGGATTCTGGCCTTGTCGTGGGATTCCTGGAAGAATTCCCCAAGAGCCTCCACGGCGTGGCCCTTGATCAGGTCCCTTCGCTCAGGAGGGTGAAGGGTCTCGTCTATGGACAGGAGCCTACTCGTGATTCTGCTGCGCAAGCCCGGTTTGGCGCGGGCGATCTTGCCCGAGTTACCGGCTATGTAGGAAGCCATGATCACGCTCTTGTCGTCGAGCAAGGCGTAGTATTGGCCGAATATTCGCTCGAATCTGTTTTCGGTGTCGGCGGCGATGACGCCGGCGATCAGGTTGGCCCCACGCAGCTTGAAGTAGGTGTTCTGGCTGCGGAGCAGCTTCACGAAGGTCTCCCAGTGGGGGTAGAGCAACTCCGGACGCTCATCAGCCACGAGAAAGAGTGCTCTGAGGCAGTTGTAGCCCACTCTCTCTCGCTTGTCGGATAGCCCCTCCACCAGCTCGGAGAGGAACCCATGGTCTTCGGAGGCCTGCCGCGCTAGTGGGACCAGATCCACGTCTTTCTTGTTCAGGTCAGGCAACATAGTGGACAGACGGTGCTCGTCGGACACTGGCTAACCTCACTTGGCGTGCCGGTAGGAAGTGAGGATTGTCATTGGGTGTCGCCTGCAGGCATCTGGCCCCGGTCCAGGAAGAATCTAGATAGGGACCCCCCACGTTTCAACATATGTGTGGATTCGATGTGTTGCACGGTGCTTGTACGGTGCGTAGTTCCGTCACACGGTGGCTTCAAAACTGCGTGATGAAGCTGTGCAAGGCGTGGGCGACCTCCACGAGTTTGCCACAATCGATAAGCTCAGGCGTGTCTCTGGGGGTATGTGTCACGGTAGCCATCAACTCCGAGAACCTCTCCGCCGTGATCGCCATTGCCGCTTTTCCGTTCTGGACGAAGATCATGTGATCGCCCTGATACCATTGCTCTCCCTGCGTGATACCATCATAACTGCCAAACACAGTGCCCGCTATCTCTTGAATCTCGCCCGGGCACTCATAGAGGGAATAGGCGGTTTTCCCATGGACATATCCCACGTCATCGATGTTTATGGCCACAACGATCTCCTCCATGCTCTTCCCATAGCGCCGGAGGTAGTCCATCTGTCCTCCGGCGCTGTAGTGATCCTCCCCATTGAAGGCGACTATCTCGATGCCCATGTGGCCACGGTATGCGGAGAGCATTTCAGCAAGCAGCAGCCCAACCACCGTTCCTGAGGCGTTGTCCGACGCTCCGGGCGCATCACCATAGGCGTCGATGTGGGCACAGACAACGATCTTCTCCCTGGCCGCAGGGTTTTTCCGGGCAATCACGTTGCACGCAGTCGCGGGAATGCGTCTGGCGTCGATCTTGAGTCTGAATACCTCCCCCGCCCGCTCGGAGATGCTCTTCCCGACAGCATCTGTGCAATACACCGATGGAATATCGAAGTCGCCATCTTCTATCACCGGAAATGGGTTCATGGCCCCCACCAATTCCGGGTTGCTTCCCGTGGCAGTGATGATCGCAGCCGGCCGTTTCTCCTCTAGCAGGGCGTAGATTCTTTTGTGGAGTTCGGGGTTGTAGAAGACGAAGTTCTTGGGCATCAACTGCTCAGCACATATTGGGCCCTTCATCAGCAGAATCGCGGCACCACACGCGCATTCTTCCAGCTCTTCAACGGTGGAGACCGCTGCCAGTCGGGCGGTCACATCGCATCCCAGAGAGTACGGGCTGACGCGAACTCCGAAGGAGGCATCGCGGCAAGATAGCGAAGGTTCACCGCTCTCGAAGTCCAGGCACGGGAAAGGAGTAGTGTCAATCACGTAACCCCACGGCTGGATGGTCTGAGTAAAGAAATCCGTTGCTGCACGGTTACCGGGGGAACCCACGCGTCTGTTCGGCTCCACGCTGCACAGCGCAGCGAGATACGTTTCTGCTTTTCGATAGTAGCCGGACTTGCTCATCCTGCTGGTTCCGTCGTGGGAGGTGAGACGCAACTGGCGGAGGGGGTGGGATTCGAACCCACGGTGGAGTTGCCCCCACAACGGTTTTCGAGACCGTCCCGATCGTCCACTCTGGCACCCCTCCGCGTTTGGCCAGCCGTCTGCGTTACTGGACCCGGCCGCGAAGCTGGTCGAAGAACCGATCCAAGAGGGCCCTGGCCTGGTCGGCCAAGACTCCTTTGGTGACCTGCACCTGGTGGTTGAGTCTAGGCGAGCGCGCTATGTCGAAGACAGAGCCGCAGGCACCTGACTTAGGGTCGTCTACTGCGTAGACCAGGCGCGGCAGGCGGGCCAAAACCATGGCCCCTGCACACATGGGACACGGCTCCATAGTGCAATAGAGGGTCACCTCGCTGAGCCGCCAGGTCCGCAGCGTCTGAGCTGCCTCGCGGAGGGCCAGGATCTCGGCATGGGCCGTGGGATCGGCCAGTTCTTCCTTGCGGTTGTGGCCCCTACCCACCACGTACTGCTTGTGCACGGCAACAGCGCCGACAGGGACCTCACCTCGCTCGTAGGCGGCTTGGGCTTCGGCCAGGGCTTCCTGCATGTAGGATTCGTCGTCTCTTGGCGCTGCCACGTTGAGATTATAGCACGACAGCGGCAGTCAGCTCAAACGTGGTTCACTTTCCCACGCAGAACTGGCCGAAGATGGCCTGCAGGAGATCGTCTGTCACCGTCTCGCCGGTGATCTCGCCCAGGGCATTCACCGCCGCCGTCAGGTCGATGGCCAGCAAATCGATGTGCGACCCGGAAGCCTGTGCCCCCATGGCCGACTGCACGTGATGAAGAGCCTCCAACAAAGCCTGCTTGTGTCGCGGATTGGTGACCAGAAGGGCGTCTGAGGCAACCACTCGACGCGAGAAGACCAGGTCCACGATCATCCCCTCCAGTTCCTCCAGCCCCTCTCCGGTCAGGGCCGAGATAGGTGCCCTTATCGCTTTTGGCAGCAGCCCGCGGACATCGGCCACTATGGGCAAGTCTGTCTTGTTGAAGGCCAGGATGGCGGGTTTGTCCCCGATCAGATCGGCGATCTCGCGGTCGGTTTCTTGCACTCCCTCGTGGGCGTCGATGACCAAAATGGCCAGATCCGCGCCGGCCAGAGCCTGGCGGCTGCGTTCGATGCCCAGCCTCTCCACCAGATGATCGCTCTCGGAGATGCCCGCGGTGTCCACCAGGATCAAGGGTATGCCCTGGAGGTTCAGCGTCTCTTCCAGTGTATCACGGGTGGTGCCAGGGAGTGCGGTGACAATGGCCCTGGAAGTGCGTAGCAGACGGTTGAGCAGGCTTGATTTGCCCACATTGGGCCTGCCTACGATGGCTGCCTTGATGCCCTGGCGATAGATCATCCCTCGGTCTGCGCTCTCGATGAGCTGTTCCATCGCTCTGGAGGCTGTCTGAAGGGAGGCCGCGACGTCCTGTTCTGGTATCTCATCGTCGCCGAAGTCGATGAGCGCTTCCAGGTAGGCCAGGACGTTCAGCAGCTCGGCGCGGATCGTCCTGACCTCTGCGGAGAGAAGCCCGCCCAACTGGTCCACCGCCACCCGCAGTCCGGCCTCGGTCTTGGCTCGCACCACGTCCAACACCGCCTCTGCCTGGGCCAGGTCGAGCCGGCCGAA
Organism: Anaerolineae bacterium; assembly: GCA_035256725.1. Classification (GTDB taxonomy): domain Bacteria; phylum Chloroflexota; class Anaerolineae; order UBA7937; family B3-Chlor; genus JAUVXJ01. The sequence continues at coordinate 8,016 of DATEXS010000131.1, read as the reverse complement.
GAGGAAAGCGCGGAGCGTCATCTCGCCCGGGTGAGCAAGGCGGGCCCCCCTCTGGAGAGTCAGCTCCAGCACCCGGCGGAGGGGCACGATCCCTCCGTGGCAGTTGATCTCCCCCACGTCCTGGCAGGTATAGGTGCGCGGTGCCTTCATATAGGAGACCAGCACCTCGTCAACCACTTCCCTGGTTTGTGGATCCACGATGTGGCCGTAGTACAGCCGGTGCGATAAGGGCTGCCAGCCGGCGACAGATCCATTCTCCGTCTTACTCGGCACGAAGACGGCCTGAAGAATGGCCAGGACGTCTGGCCCGCTCATCTTGACTATGCCTATGCCGCCCTCTCCGATGGGGCTGGAGATGGCGGCGATGGTGTCATCCAGGCTGTACATCAGCTGCGCTCCCCAGGTATTATACTCGTTGGTAAGCTTGCTTACAAAAGATTGCAGCTCTTGACGTACGCCGCCCAGCGTTTGAGACTGTGGAGGGATAGATGGCAGTCTCCCTGCACGTGTTGCTGGGTGGGGAAGGAAGGCCACACGGTCGCGTCCATGTCGCGGGATAACGTGCCGGCAGTCCATGGCCAGCCCTTGACAAGCGGCGTCTAGTTGTGGTATTGTTGCTAACAGGTGGCAATCAGTTGCGTCATCAGCCGATACCTTATGCACGGGAGGTGGTCCCTTAGACCGCCGGGGTGAGGGGTACCGGCTGGTTGAAGGGGAGTAGCTCAAGCTGGCAGAGCAACGGTCTCCAAAACCGTAGGTTGCGGGTTCGAATCCTGCCTCCCCTGTATACCATTGAAAGGGCGGTGATCCATTCCGTCCGGCTTTTACATCGAGGGGGTGAGAGTTTTCGCCGGGTGGCAACGTGGGCTGTCAGGGGGCGTGCTGGTACTAAACGCCAGCTTTGAGCCCCTGCATATCGTCTCGATTCAGAGAGCGATTATTCTGGTTCTAAAGGACAAAGCCGAGGTTATTGAGGCGGCTGAGGCCAGGATTCGCTCGGAGAATCTGGATGTGGACATGCCGCTGGTGATCAGGCTCGTCTACTATGTACGCGTCCCTCACCGATTGCTCCTACCTCTGACCAGACGTACGATCTTGGCGCGCGACCAATACTCCTGTCAGTACTGTGGGGCGCAGCCGCCCAAAGGGCAGCTGACGCTAGATCACGTAGTGCCCCGCTCGCGGGGCGGAAAACACACCTGGGAGAACGTGGTAGCAGCCTGCATTCCCTGCAATCAGCGGAAGAGAGATCGGAGACCTGAAGAGGCAGGCCTGGCCCTGGTGGCTCAGCCTGAGGCTCCGCGATACGCGGCTATTGTGCTCCTGGGCAGGATGCAGGGCCACGAGGTGTGGAGAAAATACGTGCACTGACCAGATCGATGGTGAAGATCAATAAGGGCGTTGGCGCTCCGTCAACGCCTTTTTGTTCGCTTCGGGCCGAAAAGAGGAGGAAAACTGAGCAATAGCGAGAGAGGGGGAGTTCCGGTCCAGCCACGGGCCGGGTCGATGTTTCTGGGCTTCCCTCGGAACTTGACAGATATCTGCAACAGTGCTATTATGGTTCAGCGCTTCTAAAAACGTGGAAATAGGTCCGTGAGGATACGCATGGATCACCAGTTCTCCCAGTCGGCGGTGAAGGTCTTTAAGGCCCTGGCAGATCCCACTCGCTACCAGATTGTAGTAATGCTGATGCGAAATGAGGAGCTGGGGTGCGGTGATTTTGATTGCATCTTCCATAAAAGCAAGCCAGCACTGTCCCACCATTATCGGGTCCTGGAAAACGCCGGCCTGGTTGCGTTCAGGAAAGATGGGCTGCGAGTGTACTATCATCTGCATAGGGAGCAGTTGGAGAGGTTTGTGCCGCAGTTCTTCCAGGCCCATTGTGGGGGACCCGGTGAGACCAGTGGTTAGCCTGGGCCGTCAGACGGCGAGAACCGAATATACCAATCATGCGTTATACAGTTGTCCGGAGAGACAGCTGTTTCAGGGAGAAAGCAATGACAGTCAAACAGTTGGAACTAGAAGAAGGCGTATACGACCTCGAAGAGCTTAGCGAGGACACGGAGGAGAACCTGAGCGTTGGTTCGCTGTGGGGCATCGAGAGCGACGACGTGATCTCGCTCTATATGAAAGAGGTGGGTTCCATACCCCTGCTGACCTCTGAGGAGGAGACCCAGCTCGGCCTGGCAGTCAGGGAAGGGGACGCTGCTCGACGGGGGCTGGTCAAGGGAGACGTCTCGGGCGCGAAGCGGGAGGAGCAGGAGCGAGCGGTGGCCAGGGGTGAGGCGGCGCGCCGTCGTTTCATAGAATCGAACTCGCGCTTGGTGATCAGCATCGCGCGCAAGTACCTGGGGCGGGGAATGCCTCTCTCCGATCTGATGCAAGAGGGGAACCTGGGCTTGATGAAGGCTGTGGAACGCTTTGATCCAGACCTTGGTCACCGATTCAGCACCTATGCTACATGGTGGATCCGTCAGGCTATCCTGCGGGCTCTGGCTGACCAAGGGCGCACCATCCGTTTGCCGGCCCATATCGTGGACGAGTTGAACAGGATGAACGCGATCGGTAAGCGGTTGGCGCAGGAGCTGGGGAGAGAGCCTTCCAACGAGGAACTGGCGGGAGAGCTGGATGTCCCGGAGCAGAGGGTGACCGAGCTGCGCTCCCTGGCGGGGCAGCCGCTTTCATTGGAGACGCCGGTGGGTGAAGAGGAGGAGAGCACCCTGGCCGAGTTCATCGAGGACGAAGACAGCCCGACTCCCTCATCCATGACCTCGGAGTCGATCATGTGGGAGCGGCTGGATGACGCCCTCGATACGCTGAGCCCGCGAGAGGCGCGAGTTCTGCGTCTGCGCTATGGGTTGGAGGACGGCGAGGATTACACCCTGGAGCAGGTCGGAGAGAAATTGGGTTTGACCAGGGAGCGTATCCGCCAGATTCAATCCCAGGCGCTGCGCCGACTGCGCCATCCGAGCCGCAGTCGGAATCTCAAGCCGTTTCTCAACTGATCCCTGACGGCCGAGGGTTGCGCTGATCGCTCTACCGCCAAGGACAGTCAACGTTGTGGGGTGGGCACTCCGAGGGAGGAGGAAGAAGCCGCGAGATGTCGAGAGCTCTAAAGTACATCCTTACCGTCGGCATGCTGCTGCTGGCCGTCATGCTAGGGTATCTGGCGGCAACACAGCCTGAGGATGCTGGGGGCGAGGCGTTCGTCGTCGCTGCCGATCTCGACCCCCAGTATTTGCCGCTGCCGGGTTCAGCAGAAGGGCAGCCGATGGAGACCATGACCAGCGAGCCTCTAGTTGATGGTACCTGGACATCGGTGGATCAGGCGAGCATACCGGCTGAGGAGGGGAGGGCTCTATGGATCCCTCGCTGGTCGTACAAGAGCGCTGCGGATGTACGCACCATAGTCAGGAAGGCGGCCGGGGCCAACTTCAATATCCTGTTGTTTCAGGTGCGAGGGAACGGCGATGCCTACTATTCCTCCGTCTACGAGCCCTGGGCCGATAGGCTGACGGGCACTTTGGGCCGATACCCCGGGTGGGACCCCCTCGCACTAGCCATCGAGGAGGCCCACTCCGCTGGCTTAGAGTTGCATGCGTACGTCAACGTCTACCCCTCCTGGCTGGGCGAGAGCCCGCCCCCCGCTAGCACCCCTCGCCACATGTATCATTGGCTGAATAGCCTCTACGGAAACGAATGGGTGCAGTGGGATAGTGGTCGCCGGGCTATGGGACTGAACAAGAACTACCTCGCTGCCAACCCGGCGCACCCGGCCGTAACCGAGCACGTGGTCGCTGTATGCAAGGATATCCTCCTCAACTACGACGTGGATGGCCTGCATCTGGACTACATACGTTACTCCGGCCCCTACTTCTCGTATGACCCGGTTACTGAGCGGCGGTGGCGCGAAGAAGGCAGCATGGATCGGGGCGATTGGCAGCGGGCCCAGATCACTGAGTTGGTGCGCCGGATCTACGACGAGGTGCTCCCCCTCCGTGGCGGTACCGTGCTATCCGCCGCAGTGTGGCCCATCTACAAGGACAAGTGGGGCTGGGTTACCTACGGGAGCACCACCTACGCAGGATACGGCGGCTTTTTCCAGGACTCCCGGGGTTGGCTACGAGCGGGGAAGATGGACTTCATCGCACCCATGCTGTATGGCACCGCGGTAATGAACAGCCGCGAGCGCTTCGATTTGCTGGTGAAGGATTTCGCAGCGGAAGCCTACGGACGCCAGGTCTATGCAGGAATCCACGCAGACTACGCCTCTTTCGCGGAGATCGAGGCGCGGATCAACATGGCCAGGCGCGCCGGTTGCCAGGGGCAGGCTATCTTCGCCTACTCGGTGGTGGAGAGCAGGGGCTACTGGGATGAATTGCGGGCCGGCCCTTATGCCCAGCCAGCCGCGGTGCCCTAGGTGCCGTGTGGGCGTTAGACATGGGTCATCCTACCACCAGCGGCCGGCCCGACCCTGGAGCAGCCAACACCCCCTCGCCCTGGTGGTAGACTGGAGAGCCCCGTAGGGAGACCTTTCGAACTCTGCCACGCACCTGCAGGCCTTCGAATGGTGTCCAGCCGCACTTGGTGAACAGCTCTGACCCTCGGATAGTCCAGACGGCCTCGGTGTTCACTTCCACGTAGGTTTCCTGGGGGAGTCGCAAGTTCAGAACGGCCGCCGGCCCATCGCGCAGCAGTCGCACGATGCGCTCCAGAGTCAACCGCCCTGCGCTGGCTGCATTCAGCAGCAGAGGCAGTGTGGTCTCCAAACCCGGCACCCCGGGGGGAGGGTCGTCTCCTCGTTTTTCTGCCAGCGTGTGCGGCGCGTGATCGGAGGCCACGGCGTCGATGACCTCCAGGTTCCGCCAGAGCGCCTGTTGGTCCTCCAAGGTTGCCAGGGTGGGCTTCATCAGGGAGAGGCTACCCAAAGCCCTCGCGTCATCCTCGGTTAGGAAGAGGTGATGCGGAGTCACTTCGCAGCTAATCCTCGCCCCCATTTCCTTGGCTTGCCTGATCAGCTCTATCTCCGCCTGGCGACTGACGTGGCAGACGTGGAGATGTCTGTCGTAGACCCGTGCGAGTCCGATGGCGGTGGCGGTGGACAACCCCTCGGCGTGGACCGCGATGGGTTTGTCTTCAGGCCACGAACTGAAGTGAGCCATGAGGACCGGCAGAGAGGCCACCCGGAGGGGACCGTACGTTTGGTCGAGGTACATCTTCAAACCAGCTACGTGCGGGCCGGTTACCGGGTTGGCGGAGTTGTCCGTGGTGGCCCCCATGTAGAGGGCGAAGTCACAGCGGGCCTGACGGGAGGCAACGGAGAGTTTCTCGGCCAGGCTCGCCTTGTCCACCACCGGCGGGGTGTTGTTGGGCATATCGACCACGCCGATGAAGCCGCCGGCCAGCGCGGCCGCGGTGCCGGAGGAGAAGTCTTCCTTGTGGGTCCCTCCGGGATCCCGCAGGTGTACGTGGATATCAATCAACCCCGGCAGTTGCACCGTCGCCATATCAGTTCTCCCGCCCTGCTGATACTCGCGGTCTGGGGTTCAGGGAAGCCGACGCGGATCCAGCCCTGGGAAGCATCAGCGCATCAGTAGGCGCCACGACCAAAGAGCACGGTGGGGATGGTTCTCAAAAGGATCTTCAGATCGAGCCATAGCGACCAGTTCTCGGCATAGTACAGGTCCAGCATCACCATCTCATCGAAGGTGAGGTCACTCCTACCCATCACCTGCCAGAGTCCGGTCATGCCGGAGGGTATGCGGAGGCGGCCATGATGCCAGTCTTCGTACTTCTCCACCTCCTCGGGCAGCGGTGGGCGCGGACCTACCAGACTCATGTCGCCCCGGAAGGCGTTGACGAGTTGGGGCAGCTCATCAAGGCTGAAGCGACGAAGCGCTTTGCCCACGCTGGTCATACGGGGGTCTTCCTTGATCTTGAAGACTGGCCCCCTGGTCTCATTCATGTGACTGAGATGCGGCCGCACTTTCTCGGCGCCCACCCTCATGGAGCGGAACTTATAGCAGTTGAATGGCTTCGCACCTCGACCCAGCCTGGTCTGCTTGAACAAGACGGGGCCTTCCGAATTGAGCTTGATGATGATGGCGATAAGGATGAGCAGAGGAGACAGCAGCAGCAACAGTAGGCTGGAAATGGCGATGTCCAGGAAACGCTTGAGGGCCAGCTTCCAGCCTCTGAGGAAGGGTTCCTTCATGCCGATGAGGGGGATGCCATCCATCACCTCGGTGTCGACCTGGCTCAAGCTCATCTGGAGCAGATCGGGTACGAAGCGCGCACGCACTCCCCTACGTTCGCTGTCAGAGATGATCCTGAGTACCTTGCGGTGCGACATCCAGGGTAGGCTGACGATGACCTGGTTCACGGCCTCGCTATGGAGAATGCTCCCCAGGTTGGCCGTTCCCCCCAGGGCCTTGAAGGGTCCTATGTCGTTTTCCTGTTTCTTTGGATCATCGTCTACGAAGCCGACGGGGCGGTATCCTAGCTCGGGGCGGGCCAGGATGCTGCGCATAATGGCCTTGCCCACCTCGCCAGCGCCCACGATGAGCACACGGTCCACGCCAATGCCCCTGCGCCGCAGCCGACCGGCGATCTGGCGCTCGATGAGGCGACTGAGGCTGAGGAAAGTCCCGATCAGGAGGACCGCATAGAAGAAAATGAGCCGCGAATAGAAGTTGGCGCGATATAGGAAGAAGATGAAGATCATGATGGCTATGCCCACCAGGGTGCCGGTGAAGATGGTATAGACGTCGTCGAGCCACGAGGAGCCACGCCTTCTGTCGTAGAGCCCCTCCGCCTTGAAGACGATGAGCAGGATCGCGGTCAGCACGAAGGAGACGGGAACATAAGCCCTGAAGGGTACGTTGAAGGCCTCGGCCACCGCCCTGATCCACTGTAGCTCGTAGCGGACGTAGTAGGACAGGGCGAAGGCGATATTGATTAACGCTATGTCGGTGAGGACCAGAACCAGGGTGGACCAGCGTCGATAAGTGCCAAACACGTCAGCTCCTAGCTTGCTGATGCTCCTAGGGCGCGGTCATAGACCGCGACCGTCTCCTCAGCTGCCCGGCTCCAGGTGAAGGTCTTCGCCCTATCCAGCCCCCTGGTGCGCAAGGCCTCCCGGAGATCGCGGTCGGTCAATACGCGCCGCATGGCTTCGGCCATCTCCTCGGCGTCCGCGGGGTCCACCAACAGGCCGCTCTCTCCTACCACCTCCGGCAAGGACGAGGTGTTGGAAGCAACGACGGGAGTGCCGCAGGCCATAGCCTCCAGCACGGGAAGGCCAAAACCCTCATAGAGGGAGGGGTAGACGAAAATGTCGGCGGCATTGTACCACAGGGGCAACTCCTCGCGGGGGATATAGCCGGGGAAAAACACCTCCTCCTCCAATCCCAGTTCCTGCACGGCGGACAGGACCTCCTTGTGCCGCCATCCCCTGGCGCCGGCGATGACCAACGGAGGCGCTTGGATTCGGTCTCTCAGCAGGGCATAGCCCTTCAGTAGCGTAGTGAGGTTCTTCCTGGGCTCGATAGTGCCGACGAAGAGCAGCATCTGCTGGGGCAGACCGCGCCTTGCTCGCCACTGGTCCAGCAGCTCCGGCCTCTCCACTGGCCGGAAATCCTCATCCACGCCACAAGGCACCACGTCTATTCTGGCCTCCTGGACGTGCAGCAATTCCACGAGGTCGCGTTTGGTGCTGGCTGAGATAGCGATCACCCGCGCGGCTCTGACTGCCGAGCGGGCTGTGCCCCACCTCAGATACAGTCTTCGCCAGGTTTGCAGACCCTGCGGGAAGAGCACGAAACTGAGATCGTAGACGGTCAGCACCCCGGGGCAGGGCATAACCAGCGGCTGAACGAAGGCCAGGGAGTGCAGCAGATCGATGCTGCGGCGCAGCAGGTGCACGGGCTGGACCAGCTGTTCCCATAGTATCCTGACGGCAGGCCTCACGGTGGGCAGGGCCGATACCTCGGTCCGAAGTCCAGAAAAGGCCTGAGC
>DATEXS010000130.1:0-6001 GCA_035256725.1 Anaerolineae bacterium | reverse complement strand
CGCCAGTCACCGAGCCGTTGGCGCCGAGCAGCTCACCGCGAAGAGTGACCGCCTGCAGGTCTGGTTGGCTTTGCTGCACCGTTCGTCCGCTGGCAAGGTCCCGGACTACGACCGTGCGCCCCAACAGCGCGCGAAGCACTGGCTCTAGGCCATCGCCAATAGCGACCATATCGGCTGCCAGGCCCAGAACGCCGTCCAGTTTGGGAAAGTCCCGAGACGCCGTCGGCCGGAGAGAATCCAGCGGCAGAAACGCGGCCCGCCCGGCGTCGGCGTCCTCCAAGAACTGGAGGGCGCGCCGCGCGTCGTTCCAAGTCTCGGTCACGACAGCCGAAAGAAGTCCGCCGAGCGCTGCACCGATGGCCGCTTCTAGATGGGCAGGCACTTGAATCAGCTCGGCCAGCGTCGTACGTATGCCGGGGAGCTCTTTGCCCTGGCTCAGCACGGTGCGCACCGCCTGTGCGTAGTCGCCCAACTCGGTCCGTGCCTTGTTGAGCATCTCCTGCCGCACCTGCAACTTGCCCAGGTCGCGATCCAGTTCAACCAGGCTCGCTGCCAGTCCGCTCTGTTCCTTGGCCGAAACCTCGGCGGTCTCCCTCTTCTCCTGCTCTTGTGTGGCCAGGCGCGTCAGCCGGGAGGCGATGCTCTTTTGGTCTGATTCTAAGGCAGTGGTCCTCTCGGCGAGTTCGTCCAGCTGGCCCTTCACCTCTCGGGCGGCCTGCTCGTGCTCGCGTCGTTCCCTGTCGAGGTCACGTCTGCGCTCGCGAGCCTGCTGAATCCGGTTACGCACATCGGCCAGCCGTGTGGCCACCTCAAAACCCAACTCGCGCCCCGTGGCCAGATCCTGCTGAAATTGGGCGCGCCTGAGGTCCGCTTCCTGCAATTCGTGGTGAGCTGTCTCCCGTTCTGCGTCGCGCTGCTTTCGCTGTTCGGAAAGACGTTCCAGCTCTTGCTCCAACTCGTCTATCCTGTGCAGCCGGGAATCCCTGCCCGCGAGGAGCGGCGGAATATCCTGTTCGATCTCATGTCGGCGTTGGCCGAGCAGTCTCTGTCTCTCTTGCTTGACCGCTAGCTCTCTTTGCAGCGCTTCCAGATGGCTGTGCAGTTCACCACTTTGGGTGTGCCACCCGCCCAGTTCACCCCGCAGCTCGGCCCTGCGCTGTCTCAACCCGTCGATACGTCGGGCGAGATCCTCCAGAAGAGCCGCATGGGCATCCAGGTCCGCCTGGCGCGAGGTCTCATCATCATGAGCGGCCTGCAAGTCCTCTTGGGCCTTGCGCCAACGATAGGCGTACCAGGTCTCCAGCAGTCCCTCCAGGCGCTGTGAGGCTGCCTGGTACTCTTTCGCTCGCTCCGCCTGTTTCCGCAACCGCTGAAGTCGAGGCTCGATCTCGGCAATGATGTCGTTGACCCTCAGCAAATTGTGACGGGTGTCTTCCAGCCGGGATAGAGCCTGGTCTCGCTTCGCCTGGTGGATGGCGATGCCAGCAGCCTCTTCGAAGATCAGCCGTCTTTCCTCTGGACGCATACTCAGGCTGGCGTCCACCGCATCCTGTCCGATGATGGTGTAGGTGTTGCTGCTCACCCCGCCCGCGGCCAGAAGCTCGATTATGTCCCGCCGCCGCACTTGACTTCCGTTGAGCAGGTACTGGTTCTCACCCGACTGGTAGGTGCGGCGTTGCACGGTTACCTCCGAAAAGTCGACGGGCAGCCAACCGGTGGAGTTGTCCAGCGTCAGGGATACCGCGGCCATGCCTACGCGCGCCCGCCCGTCTCCACCGGCGAAGATCATGTCGTCGCTGCGTCTGGCGCGCAGGGTGGTATATCGGTGCTCACCCATCACCCAGCGCACCGCGTCGGCAACGTTACTCTTGCCGCTGCCGTTGGGACCGACAATGGCTGTTATTCCCTTCTCGAACTCGAACTCGGTCCTGTTCGCGAAGGTCTTGTATCCCTGTAGTTCCAGACGCTTCAGATACATGCTCTTTCACAAGCAATAGGCCAACGGGTTTCAGTTCCGTCGGCCATAACAGCATCGTCTAGTGCCCGGACTGCTGGCATGGAGGCCACCAGATGTAGTTGGCGGCAAATCTACCGTACCATATCTAGTAGCCCTGCAAGTCCTCACGTGCCCAGTATATAGTCTTTCTGGGGTTCTGTCAACCTCGCTTCCTAAGAAGCGCTTCCAGTGCCTCTCCCGCCGCTCTCTGCTCCGCTGCTTGTTTGCTCGTCCCTCGACCTGTTCCGTAGACCGCTTCGCCGACCAGCACCTCCACCGTGAACTCCTTGGCATGGTCGGGCCCATGCTCCATCACCGTCCGATACGACGGGGCCATACCCAGTTCTCTCTGCGTCCACTCCTGCAGGCGGCTCTTGTAGTCTCTTTCCAGGCCGCCTTCGACGATACGGACGACCTCTCGTTCGACCAGTGAAACGACGAACTCTCTCGCGGTTCCGAGCCCTCGGTCGAGGTAGATGGCTGCAACCAGCGCTTCGAAGACGTCGGAGAGCAGCCCAAGTCTCTCTCGCCCCCCTCGCTCGTCCTCGCCTCGCGACAGGTAGACGTATCGGCCCAGGTCCAGGGTGCGGGCGAGTCGAGCCAGGCCTGTGCCGTTGATGATCCCTGCCCTCAAGCCCGTAAGTTCGCCCTCGTCCATCTCGGGGTATCGCTGGTAGAGGTAATCGCCCACGATGAAGTCCAGCAAGGCATCGCCGAGGTACTCCAGTCGCTCGTTGGAACGCAGAGCGAAGTCAGGATTCTCGTTCAGGAACGAGCGGTGCACGAGCGCCTGCTGCAGCAGGGTTTCGTCCTGGAACTCTATGCCGATGGTTTTCCGAAGCTGATCGAGGTTTGAAGACATGACTAGCTCACGTCATGGCGTGGATAGGACCCTCCCCCTGCCCCATTGCGGCCTCCATGACCGCCTCGGGCAGGGTGGGATGGGCGTGGATGGTGCGTGCGATGTCCCCGGCAGTAGCCCCCAGTTGGATGGCCAAAGCACCCTCCGCGATCAGGTCGCTGGCGTGCGGACCTATGATATGCAGGCCCAGAACCTTTCCACTGTCTTGTTCACAGATCATCTTCACCAGCCCGGTGGGTTGCCCCATAGCCACAGCTCGCCCGCTGGCCGTGAAGGGAAACCTGCTCCTCTTGTACGCGATGCCCTTCTGCTTTACCTCCTGCTCCATAAGGCCGACGCCAGCGATCTCTGGCATGGTGAAGACGCAGTTGGGCACGGCCCGATAGTCCATGGCCCGGTTCATGCCCAAGGCGTGTTCCACTGCCACCTCACCCTCGTGGCTGGCTACGTGAGCCAGCATATAGCCGCCTATCACGTCGCCTATGGCGTAAACCCCCGGCACATTCGTAGCCATGTGCTCATCCACCGCCACAGCCCTCTTGTCCAGCCTTACGCCTAGCCTCTCCAGCCCCAGTCCCTCTGTGTAGGGGACCCGGCCGGTGGAGACCAGCACCAGGTCCGCCGCTATCGCACCTTCCCCTTGGGGCCCTTCGAATACCACCTGGAGCGCACCGTCCTCTTGCCGCACCTCCTTGAGGGGCGACTTGGTGCGCACCGCTATGCCCTGCTTATGGAGGGACTGCTGAAGACGCCGGGCCAATTCCTCGTCCACGGTGGCAAGAATGGAGGGCAACATCTCGATGATGGTCACCTTGCTTCCCAGGGCGCTGAAAATGCTGGCAAACTCTACGCCGACTACCCCGCCGCCGACGATGACCAGGTCTTCCGGAGCCTCTTCTATAGCCAGCATCTCCCTGCTGGTCACCACTCCCGGCAGGTCGATCCCAGGCACCGGAGGCTTGGCGGCCTCCGAGCCGGTGGCAATGATCACCTTCTTTGCCTCCACCTCCCGCCACAGCCCGCCTGAGATCTTGATCCTGCCAGGTGCCACTAGCTCGCCGAGGCCTGAGATGACTTCCACCTTCCGTGTTTGGAGAAGGGACTCGACGCCAGATACCAGGCGCTCGACCACCTCAGCTTTGCGCGCCATCATTCTGGCGAAGTCAAAGGCAGGCTCGCTGACGATGACACCGAACTCGCCGGCTCGTTCGATCTCCAGGAGCGTCTCTATGCTGCGTACCATGGCCTTGGTGGGTATGCAGCCCCAGTTCAGACAGACCCCCCCGACTCGCTCGCGCTCAACCAGCGCTACTCTGGCTCCTAGTTGCGCTGCGCGGAGGGCAGCCACGTATCCGCCTGACCCAGCGCCGATAATGGCGATGTCAAACTCCTCGCTCATAGTCTGCCTTTCTCTTGAGTGTCACCGCGCAGCACTCCTCGCTGCGCTCCCCCACCAGTCCCAGTCCTTCAGCCAAGGCTACGGCGGCTCGGGATGGGCTGACGATGGCGTTCACTCCCGCCCGCACAGCGAGGGGATCTAGATCGTCGCGATAGGCACCCCGGGGTCGCATACATCCCAGATGGATGGGGACTGAGGGAAAGCGCAGACGCGCTGCCGCGATGAGCTCAGCCACCTCCCCGGGTGAAGGCGGCGCACAGTCCGCGTAGCGGGTGCCCGGCGTGGGTATGAGCACGTTCAAGGTCAGCGCCTCCACGCTCAATTCCTGGAGCACCTCCAACGCTTGGTATTCCCCCGACAGTTGTCCACCTCTCAGGCCTACAGTGATATGGGGTACCACCAGGGCATACGAGCGCAATAGCTGGTAGGCTTCGATGTAGTCCTTCACACCTGCCTTCAGCCCGTACACCTCTTCGATGGTTTGATCATCGCCGACGAAATCAAAGGAGACTATATCCACATAGGGCGTGATGGCCTCGGCTTCCTCTCGACCAATCAGGCCCGAGTGCCAGTTCATGACTCTGCCGGGTCGCAGCCCCCTAACCAGGTCCAGGTGGGTGGTGACAGGGACCCTGCCCCGGGTGTCGCATCCCCCGGAGATGAGGCAACTGGTCGCACCGGTGGATTTGGCCTCCCAGACAGGAAGCATGTGCCGGAGATAGTGGCCGCCACAGTGCGCGCAGTTCAACTCGCAGTGACTTCCGGTCAGGCTCACCACCAGGGTGTTGAGGGGATAGTCAAACCGGATCACCGGCGAGAAATTCTCTTGGCGGATGCTCCACGCTGCTCGCAGCTCGCGCTCTCGAGTTGTCGGCAGGAGTCTAGCCCTCCCCTGTCTTCATGCTACCCGGCACCCCTCCCACGGCGCCGCCGACCCTTCTGCCGGACGCCGCTCAAAGGCTGGCAAGTCGAAGACCACTTGCAGGTGGTGCAAGGTGGGTCTTCCCGCAGGTGGCCTCTCACGCCCACAGCCAGGTCCTGACGTCGCCGCGCGCCGGTCTGTCGAGGGCAGGATCTGAGACTGACCGAGTCGTACAGAGAGCTCCAGGCCCGACCAGCTCTGTGCCGGTGTCGACCGCGGGCCGTTGCGGGCATACCTGACTATACCAAATCTGGGGTTGGCTGCCAAGACGCCCTTGCGTCCGCTGGGGTCTGCAAAGCCCGTCTGCGAGAAGCACGCCCCAGTGAGGCCGGACACGCCTCGGCTGCGAACTCACGCAGCGTCGGCTCCGGTGTTTCCAGACTGTTTGCCTGGGGCAGGGCGATGTACTATACTGGGACGAGAGGGAAATCGTGGACGATCTACACAACCAGGCGACTTACGACCCGGTGCTCGAAGAGACACCAACTGAGGGTGAGCAAAAGCTGACCATCAAAGCGATCGTCCGTGAGGTCGTCGAGACGGCGATCATGACGCTGCTGATTTTTCTGGTCGTCCGCCTGGCTTTTCAGAACTTCCGCATCGAAGGCCAAAGCATGGAGGCCAACCTCCACGACGGGCAGTTTCTGATCGTCAACAAGCTGGTCTACTATCTCCACCCTCCCCAGCGCGGAGACGTGGTGGTCTTCCACTCGCCGGAAAACCCGAACAAAGACTTCATCAAGAGGGTTGTCGGCTTGCCTGGGGAGGAGGTGGAGATGGTCGACGGGCGGGTGCACGTCAACGGGGTGCCCCTGCACGAGA
>DATEXS010000129.1:0-3256 GCA_035256725.1 Anaerolineae bacterium | reverse complement strand
TGGCCTGCTGACCTCCGAGGGGATGAGGGATGTGCTGGAGATAGGGCGCATCGAGCGACCGGCCGCTGGCTTGTATGACATCTTCGTGGATACACCGCTTCCTCTCGTGCGGCGCTATCTGCGGGTCGACGTGAGAGAGCGCGTTGGCGCGGATGGTGAGGTAGTCGTGCCCCTCGATGAAGATTCGGCTCGCCAGGCAGTGAAGTTCCTGAAGGACCAGGCGGTGGAATCGATAGCTGTCTCCTTCCTGTTCAGCTTCCGAAACCCTGGCCACGAGGAGCGGGTTCGGGAGATCTGCGAGGAGATCTTCCCTGAGGCCGCGGTTTCGCTATCTTCCGAGATAGCTCCCGAGTTTCGCGAGTTCGAGAGAACCTCCACCACGGTGATCAATGCCTATTTGGCGCCGGTTGTGGAGCGCTACCTGGACAACCTGGAGGGGCAACTGCTGGACCGGTACGGCGAAGTTGACCTGCGCATTATGCAGGCCAGCGGCGGGTCCATGATGACGGAGATGGCCAAGCGCCGCGCGGTCAATATTGTCAACTCGGGGCCGGCGGGCGGGGCGTTGGCGGCGGCCTATGTGGGCCGGCTGACGGGTGACCAGCAGGTCATCAGCGTGGACATGGGCGGGACCAGCTTCGACGTGGGCGTGATAGACCGCGGCGAGCCCAGGGTAGCTCCTGAGAGCCAGTTCGAGGGCTTCCCCGTCAAGATACCCATTCTCGACGTCGAGGCCATCGGCGCGGGTGGGGGGAGTTTGGCCTGGATCGATCAAGGCGGTGCCCTCAATGTGGGGCCAGAAAGCGCTGGTTCCGAGCCCGGGCCAGCCTGCTATGGGCTGGGAGGGGAGCGCCCCACGGTTACCGACGCCAATCTGGTACTGGGTCGTCTCAACCCTGACTATTTCCTGGGCGGGGAGATGCGGCTGTATCCTGAGTTGGCTGAGAAGGCCATCGTGAAGCACGTGGCTGAACCCCTCGGGGTGTCCCTCGAGGAGGCCGCCAGCGGCATCATCAGGGTGGTCAATGCCAACATGGAGCGGGCGATCAGCGTGAACTCCACAGAGAAGGGCTTCGACGTGCGCGAGTTCGTGCTGTTGCCCTTCGGCGGGGCCGGACCGCTCCATGCGGTGGAGCTGGCGCGGGACCTGGACATGAAAAGGGTTGTGGTTCCCCCCTACGCGGGGACCTTCTCCGCGGTGGGCCTGCTGGTGGCCAACACGCGCTATGATTATGCGGCTACCGTGGCCAGGGGCGCAGACGAACTGACGCCAGAGGAACTCCTGGCTATCTTCAAAGAACTGGAGGGCAGAGGCCGGGCGCAACTCAGGGCCCAAAACGTCCCCGATAAGGACATCGAAACCGTTTGGACTGCGGACCTGCGCTACGAAGGCCAGTCCTATGAGATCAGCACTCCGGTGGTCCGGAAGGACGCGCTAACCAGGGCCGACATTGAGGAGATCGTGAGTCGTTTTCACGAGCTGCACTATCGCATCTACGCCTATGGATCCGTCGATGAGAAAGTGGAGTTCATCAACCTCCGCGCGGCGGCCATCGGCAAGGTGCCCGAGATCTCGTTGGCCCAGACGGGTGCCGGAGGCGGCAACGTCGAGATTGCGCGCAAGGGCACACGCCCTGTGCACTTCCTCTCGGAAGGCTTCACTGATTCGGCTGTCTACGATCGAGCTTTGCTGAAGCCCGGCCACACGGTCACTGGCCCGGCACTCATCGAGGAGGTAGCATCAACAACCGTTATCAGTCCGGGATTGAAGGGCACGGTGGACGTGTACGGAAATATCATTATCCCGCTGTCATAAGGGATATGTGAGTAGTGTGTTGCAGGAGGTAACTGGTGGCCTACAAGGCTGATTCCATCACGATGCAGGTTATCCGCTACGCCATGGAGCAGGCCGCTGATGAGATGGGGAGAACGCTGGTCCGCACGGCGCGCTCGACGGTCATCAAAGAGATCGAGGACATGACCTGTTCCGTCTTCGATCGGCACGGCAATACGATAGCCCAGGCGCACCACGCGCCCATGCTGCTCACCGGCTTCGAGCTGGGCATGCGAGCCCTGGTGGAGAAGTACAAGCCAGAAGACCTGGATGAGGGCGACTTGATCATGTTCAACGACCCCTACGCCGGCGGTCAGCATGTCATGGACTTGGTCACCTTCGCCCCGGCTCACTACCAGGGGCAGCTAGTGGGCTTCACCGGCAGCATCGCCCATCACTCGGACATGGGAGGAGCCGTGCCTGGGGGGACAGCCGGCGGCCTGACCGAGATTTACCTCGAAGGGCTGCGCTTCCCTATGGTTAAACTTTACAAGAAGGGCCAGGAGGACCCCGAACTGTTCGGCATCCTGGAGAACAACATCCGCGTTCCCGACAAGACTCTGGGGGACGTTCGGGCCCAGGCTTCGGCCGACTTCGTGGGCGTGCAGAGGCTCCGGGACATCTTCGCCAAGTATGGCGTGGACGTGGTGCAGAAGTGCCAGGAGATGCTCCTGGACTATTCAGAGAGCCGCATCCGCGCTGGCCTGATGAAGCTACCCGACGGGACGTTCACCGGGGTTGACTTCATTGACGACGATGGCGTTACCGACGAACCTATCAGGCTACAGGTGAACATCCACAAGCAGGGCGACGAGGTGGTGGTGGATTTCGAGGGCACGGCCAAACAGGTCAAAGGCAACATCAACTGCCCGATAGCCACCGTTCACGCTGCGGTATACTATGCCCTGATCGCGGTGATTGACCCTCACGTGCCCCCCAACTCCGGCTGTTATCGGCCCTTCCGGGTGGAGGCTGAGGAGGGCCTGATCGTCAACCCCAGGATGCCGGGCGCGATGGGGGCCAGGACCAACACTTCCCAGAAAATCGCCGAGGCGATGATGCTGGCGTTGTCCAAAGCTGCGCCGGAGAGGGTCCAGGCTGGCTGTCACGGGCAGATCACCAACTGCGGCTTCAGCGGCTATCACCCCAAGACAGGGAAGCGCTTCGTGTTCATCGATATCCAGGGGGGAGGCGCGGGTGCGAGGCCCACCAAGGACGGCCGGGACGGCCAGGACTCGCACCTGGCCCGTTTCAAGAACACCCCCATTGAGGCGGTGGAACTGGAGTATCCCGTGCGCATTCGGCGGTACGAATTCATCCCCGATTCTGGAGGCGCGGGCAAGTTTCGCGGCGGACTCACCGTTCGCCGTGACATCGAGGTGCTGATCGACGATGTGTCGCTGGCCCGGTACGGGGACCGGC
>DATEXS010000128.1:0-6380 GCA_035256725.1 Anaerolineae bacterium | reverse complement strand
GGAAGTATGGGCCGTCTTGCTGCACAGGGGCGACTTCGCCACTGCTGGGTCGGATGAAGTGGTCTCCACCACGCCCTTTGGAGGACTGTCCGTCGTGCAACTGCGTCAGCCCTCGGGGGACAAGTATCAGGATGCAGTGGTGATGCTCCACGCCTTGACAGAACTCCTGCAAGCACCCGAAGCTCACTTCCACGTACATTTGGCCCTGGCCGAGTTCTACGCTGCTGCGGGGGACGAGGAAGAAGCTGCCGCGCAGGTCGACCTGGCCAAAACCAGCAGCCCGGCAGAAAGAAGTGCTCATCTGGACCTCGCCGCATCTTACAGCCAGCAGGGGCGCCCCGAGGATGCTATCGAGGAATATCTGGCCTTTTTCCAGGCATCGTCCACCCGTCCCCAATGGTGGAGGGAACGCGAGGCCTACTGGGGTCTGGGGCTCGCCCATGAGCAACTGGACCATCTCGACCAGGCCTTGGCGGCGTACACAGAGGTATTGGATCTTGATCCCGGCTACTGGCAGGCGTATCTGAGGCTGGGTAACCTGTACCTCGAGTTGGGGGAGCCAGGCCAGGCGTTAGCCGCCTATCAGCGCGCTGTGGACCTCCAGCCGCAGGACGCGCATCTGCGTTCCCTCCTGGGCCGAGCTTACCAATCGCTAGGGCGGATCGAGGAAGCCACTCTTGCCTACCAGCAGGCCCTGAGCATCGACCCCGGCAATCAGTGGGCAAAAGCACAACTGGCTTCCTTCTCCCAACTCAAGGAGGAAGATATCCCCCACCAGCTATTTCGAGGCCTGGGCGGGGAGATCGCGCTGCTCGGATATGACCTCATTCCAGCCACCCTGGAAGTGGGAGGGACTCTGCAGGTGACTCTGTGGTGGCAGACCCTGGTCAACATGGACAAAGACTACACCGCCTTCATCCATGTTGTGGGGCCTGATGGTCGCCTCTGGGCACAGGGGGACAGTCTCCTGGAACACGACGGCCTCCCCACATCTGACTGGCAGATTGGGCTGTTAGTCAAGGACACCTATCAGTTGCAGTTGCCGATGGAAGCAACGCCCGGCGATTTTGCCGTACTGGTAGGTGTATACTACTGGGAGACGAGAGAGCGCCTGCCGGTGTGGGACCCGGAGGGTGAGCGTGCGCCAGATGATGCCATCATCCTGGCGGTGCTGACCATGGAAGCATGAGGTCGGCGGAGGAATCGTCGCCAACGCAGGTGGAACTACCCAAAGGGGTTATTGATTTCCCGGTTGCCGTCACCTATAATGATAACGAACACGGGCAAGGGGTGCCTTGCGCTTTCTTGTAGTCTGGAAAGGAGAAATGAGATGAGATTCAAAGTTCTTGCAGGGGTGATTGCGGTCATGGCAGTCATGCTCGTCGCCTCGGTTGCCGTTGCTCAGTATCCCACTCAGAGCATTGGCCAGGGCAGCAGCGACATCTGGGTCATGAACCTGGACGAGGCAGAGGACGCCAATGTGGTGGCCAGCTACGTGGACCAGGAGGGCAACCCGGACAGCTCCGTGGGCGGGCTCATTGACCCGCTGGGCAACACCAGCTTCCCCGCCTCGGCCTCCGGCCTGGGTAACGACTGGCTGGGCTCCATGGTCCTTTACTCGGACCAACCATTGGCCTCTATCGCCGAACTCTACTGGCAGAACGTGCCCACTGCTGATGGGTGGAGTGGTGCCGCGTACACCGGCTACTCAGAGGGTGCCAACGACCTCTTCTTCCCCTACATCATGAAGACGATACACCAAAGGTCGATTGCCACTATCCAGTGTGTGGACACGGTGGATTGCGAGATAACGATGGTCTATCGAGACCGCGAGGGCAACGAGGTCGCGGGCACTTACGAAGACACCATCGAGCCTGACTCTCAGGAGAGCTACGATCCCTGGGACCTCACCCTCAACCCCAATGTCCCCAGTCTGCCCGATGGCTGGTTCGGGGCTCTGAGGGTCACCTCGGCACAGGACATCGCCGGTGTGGTGACCATGCACTGGCGTCAGGGGTACGCCTCGGCGTACAACGCCTTCGTCCCTGCTGACGACACGGAGATCTACATGCCCTTCGTCAAGAGGAGAAACTTCGGCGGTACCTGGACAGGCCAATCTGACTGGAGCTCGATCACCGTCCAGAACATGGTTGACTCTGAGATCACGGTCAATTTCTCCTTCTACGACCGGACCGGCGGCGCCCCATTGCTGACCTTCGCCGACACCATCCCTGCTCTGGCGTCCCAGGGCTACAACACCAGATACGGAATCGACGGCGCAACCCCAGAGATCTTCAACCCGCTTGGTGACAGCTTCCTGGGTTCCGCGATCGTCACCTCGACCGATCCCATCGTGGCGGTTTGTTCTACCATTCGAGTCCCCGAGGGCGGCCTGGCCGGATCGCACGAGGGCTTCCCTGGCGGGGCCGACAAGCTCATCTTCCCACGACTTTATCGCACCAAGAACGGCCCTGCCTGGACGGGGTACTCAGGTCTGGTTATCCAGAACCTGGACCCGAACAACTCCGCCGATGTACACGTGGAGTTTCTCAATTCCGATGGTAGTATCGGAGTGCAGTTCGATGACACCATTCCGGCCAACGCCTCCCATGGGTACAACACTCGGTACGATGCCGACGTACCGGCCAGTACCTTCACCCCGTTGGGCACTAACTGGTCCGGACCGGCCATCATCACCACCGATAACACGGTGGGCATAGTGGGCGTCAGCCAGGACCACATCGCGGGAACCGGATACCTGTATCACACCATGTACAACGGTTTGATGTTCGACACACCCGAGCCTTAAGAAACCACAGCTACTTGCCAAGAGGCCCCGGACCTCTGTGGTCTGGGGCCTCTTTTGTTCCGCTCTCACCACGGGTCGACCCAGACGTTATTCGGACTGACCTATGCGGGCACCCAAGGAGTACCTCTGGCCAGCTGTCGAGGGGATGTTCGGTTTGCATGCCTAGATTCTGGGCGCTGCTGGCGGCAAGGAACGAGCCGGCGGTTCCCTTAGCCTGGATTGCCCACCTGCGGTATTATATCGTCGGGTCGCATTTCTCCCAAATGTACTCAACAAGCAAGCGCCCTGCCAACCACCAGAAGGTTTGAAGAGAAGAGGTCACAAAGGGAACTGATGGCCCAAATCCCCTTCAACCGGCCCACCGAGGTGGGAAAGGAATTCGAGTACATCCAGGAAGCCATGGCCAACGGGCATATCTCTGGCGATGGACCGTTTACCCGGAGGTGCAACGCCCTTCTGGAAGGGGCCCTGGGAGTCCCCAAGGTGATGCTCACCACGTCGTGCACCCACGCTCTGGAGATGTCTGCCCTGCTGCTCAACATCCAGCCGGGCGATGAGGTCATCCTCCCGTCCTTCACCTTCGTAACCACCGCCAACGCCTTCGTCCTCCGTGGGGCCAAGCCGGTGTTCGCCGATATCCGCCCGGATACGCTGAACATAGACGAAACACAAGTGGAGCGACTGATCACGCCTCGCACCAGGGCCATTGTGGTCATGCACTACGCAGGTGTAGGGTGCGAGATGGACGAGATCTCCCCAGTCGCCGAGAGATACAACGTCCCCATCGTGGAAGACAATGCCCACGGCCTGTTGGGACGATACAAAGGCCGCTTTCTGGGGACCTTCGGGAGCCTGGCCACTCTGAGCTTCCATGAGACCAAGAACTTCACCTGCGGCGAGGGCGGGGCCTTGCTGATCAATGACCCTCAGTACGTCGAGCGGGCCGAGATCATTCGCGAGAAAGGAACCAATCGCAGCCGCTTCTTTCGAGGTCAGGTAGACAAGTACACCTGGGTGGATCTTGGCTCCAGCTACCTCCCCTCGGACATCCTGGCGGCCTTTCTCTGCGCCCAACTGGAAGCCCGGGAGAGGGTCCAGTCCGTGCGTGGACGGGCGTGGGAGTACTACTACCACAATCTGCGCGACTGGGCCGTCCAGAACAACGTCCAATTGCCCACCGTGCCGGACCACTGTGAGCAGCCTAATCATCTCTTCTACCTGCTCCTACCGACCCTTGAACGACGCCAGGCCTTTATTGCCTATCTGAAGGCCAACGATGTGGCCAGCGCCTTCCACTATCTCCCCCTCCACCTATCGAACATGGGACGCCGCTTTGGCGGCAAGCCCGGAGACTGCCCTGTGACAGAGACGGTGAGTGATCGACTGGCCCGTCTGCCCTTCCACAATAGCCTCACTGAAAAAGACCTGGAACGAGTCGTTGACCTGGTCAAGCAGTTCAGATGTGCTGGCTAGGAAACCCTCTGCAGAGCACCACCTTCCGCCCCAACCTCTGAAAGCCAGCAAGTGATTCCCGGTGCCGGACCACCAACTTTCCCCCGAAACGTCCACGAGCGTGAGAGCAACCACCGTGGCTGGCCTCAGACCTACTTTTGCGATATCATAGTGCCGAGGCTGAGAACGTTGATGGCGTGCGTGCGGCCACTGGGTGCTCTGACCCATCAAGCGGCCGCCGTTTCGTCTCCTGCAAGGCTGTGACGGCGAGGTCCTCTGGCACCGGCCAGCGCAGCCCAGGGTTTTGCTCTTATGATAGATCGCCCCAAGACAAGACTATCGCTTTCTGAGGCTCTGCGATGGGGATTCGTTGTCCTACTACCTCTCGCGGTCCTCGGCTCCATCGCGGCCTGGCCAAGTCTCCGGACGCTCTCTGCCTTTCGCATCCTCTACGTTGGCCTCTGCGGAGGGACTCTGATCTGGTTGGTGCGGGAGCGGAAACCCACGCCCAGAGTCCAGGTACCCGGGTTCCTTCTCTTCCTGGCCTTCTGGGTGGCGTGGACTCTCTTATCTCTGCTGTGGGCCGCAGACAAGGTGGCCGGCGTGAGGTATTCCGTCTTCCTGATCATGATGACCTCCCTCAGCGGTGGTACAGTGTTGGCGGTCAACAACACCCGCGCCCTTCGCCTGGCCCTGCTGCTCCTCCTCGCGGTCCTGGGAATGGCACTGGGAGTTGGGCTCCTGGAGATCACAACGGACTTCCGCCTCCCCACGTCGAATCTGGTTGGCCTACCAGAACGTTATCAGTGGGCTGTGACCTCCTTCTTCCACAACCAGAACGACTTCGCCACCTACATTGCCCTTTGGCTGCCCCTACTGGTGGCCGTGCCCTTCTTCACCCGTAGGGTTGCTCCGCTCGCCTGTACTTCCGTCGGCTCCATGATCTCCGCCATTTGCCTCCTCTACACCGGCTCCCGAACTAACCTCCTGGCCCTGGCCCTGATGGTCCCCAGCCTGCTGGTGGTCCTGGTCCTCAGGAAAGGCACCAGCAGCAGGCGCTGGCAATGGGTCTTGGGCCTGGCGCTTCTCTGCGCCATAGCTGGCATACTCTACCTTGGTGCAAGTGGACAACTGCCCGTGCTCTCGTTGCCGTGGGTGGGGGTCCAGCACTGGCGCTTCGACACGTTGGAGGCCGAGATCGAAGCGGGAGCAGGGTCCGGTGGCACACGGATCAAGCTGATCGAGGGAGGACTGGCGGCCATCCGCGATTCCCGCCTCCTGGGCGTGGGTCCCGGAAACGCCGAGTACCATATGCGCGAGAGGCCAGGCCTGGAGCTCGTTCATAACCTCCACAACTGGTGGTTGGAGGTGTTGGTCAACGGCGGCCTGGCCGTGTTCTTGGGCTACCTGGTCTTCTACGGTGCCCTGCTCTGGAACCTCTTCCGGATCGCTGTGGGAAACGCCGACAAGCTGGTGGCTTTCGCCTCTGCCGGCCTGTTCGCCGCTCTGGTGGGCTACACCGTGGGGTCGCTCTCGCCCAGCAGTGCTATCCACTTCACCCCTATGTGGATCCACTTCGGGCTGGGCCTGGCTGTAATCAACCTCCATCGAAAGCGTGTTTCTGACCACCTCACGGTGCTGTGACATGAACGTTCTGGTAGTATCCCGCCTCTACCCACGGCCGACCGATCCTGTTGTCGGCATCTTCGTGGAAGAGGAAGTGCGAGAGCTATCCAGGCACTGTGAGATCAAGGTCGTCTCGTCCGTCCCCTGGTTTCCGCCGTTGAAGCGTTTCCCCAGATGGTACGCCTACTCCCAGATGCCCAGGCGCGAGATCAGGGCCGGTGTGGAGGTTCTTCGACCTCAGACCCTCCTCCTTCCTCGCAACCTCCTCTTCCCCCTGATGGGTTTCACCTTCTACCTGAGCCTGCGCCGGTGCGTGCGTGAGTTCAAGGAGGAGTTCCCCATCGACCTGATCCACGGCCACACGGCTTACCCAGACGGATTCGCCGCCGTCTTGCTGGGCCAAGCCATCGGTCGGCCCACCATCGTCAGCCTGCATGGCGGGGATGTAAACCTCTTCTTCCGGCGCTTCTCTGGGCGGAGGCAGGGGATGTGG